>NZ_JAKJSI010000052.1:0-55801 GCF_050336695.1 Photobacterium minamisatsumaniensis
TATCGTAAGAAAAAAGCGTAATCTGCGTAATCTTATTGGTGTCGGAAGGAACTGACGGAACGGAACAGGAAAAAGCCACGGAGTGGTAGTCTTAGGATGAGACCGGTGTACTAGGATGGTATATCGAACATGGACTGTGAAGGGATAGCCTAGGATAGGCAAAACAGTAAGCAGGATGTTTACTGGTCAGGATGACAAAAGGATCACTTCAGGACGAAGTTAGGGACACCTCCAGGACGGATGATGAGAATCAGGACAGGATGTGCTGATGGGTCAGGAAGGCCGAAGGACAACTTCAGGATGAAGTCAAAAGGACAATGCTGACGGATTACAGCAGTCAACGGAATGATGCAGGGAGCACCATAGTAGCGGGATTGCTGCACGTAAGACCTAAGGGCGCAACGCAAGTTGCGCCCGCTCTTTTTTCGGCCTCGCTTGTTTCTGCTTCAACTACCCAGTTCGCCCCCTTTATCTCCAACGCGTTATTCCAGAACCACTCAAACTTACACACCAGCCATACCTCGTTGTATTTGAATTTTTATTTCTACCTCTACCTCTACCATACGCCTATCTGGCTGTTAGCTTACCGCATGGTTTTCAGCTTTAATCGCACTAGCTTGTGAGAGATCTCTTACAACAGCGTGGGATAAATCCGGTTCTACAATCAGATATAATCATTCGATTAAGTGTAACTTGTTGATTTTATAACTATTGGCATGGTTGTGGTTGAATAACTATTTTATTACAGCGGATAAAGTTGTTTTGAGTGGGTTCATTCTTTTAGTCAAAAGCGTAATCTTATTGGTGTCGGAAGGAACTGACGGAACGGAACAGGAAAAAGCCACGGAGTGGTAGTCTTAGGATGAGACCGGTGTACTAGGATGGTATATCGAACATGGACTGTGAAGGGATAGCCTCGGATAGGCAAAACAGTAAGCAGGATGTTTACTGGTCAGGATGACAAAAGGATCACTTCAGGACGAAGTTAGGGACACCTCCAGGATTGGATGATGAGAATCAGGACAGGATGTGCTGATGGGTCAGGAAGGCCGAAGGACAACTTCTGGACGAAGAATTAAAGGAATTTGCTGACGGATTACAGCAGTTCAATGGATTGATGCAGGGAGCACCGTAGTAGCGGGATTGCTGCAAGTAAGACCTAAGGGCGCAACGCAAGTTGCGCCCGTTCTTTTATGGGCGCAATTTGTTATAAGAGCAACTTGGGCTTAGCCGTTAATCAGGCATCCGATGAGGTGGTACATTAAATGCGACGGGTCTAAACCCTTTCATAACGACATGCCCTTGATAAGCATCTTGCCCATCCGCTGAAAACTCGAACCAATACAACGTGTGCCAGCACCAGTTTCCATCCTTATCACGCAGTTTGTGCGAGCCTCGGGCTGTATTCAAAAGCTGTAAACCAAGCCGCTCACACCGCAAGTTTATAAACTGCTGTGCCAGCTCGGTTTGTCGGCGTTGCTGCCAAAATAAATAACCGAGCAGTGTTAGCCCTAAAATCCCCAGTAAATTATCCATAATATATACCGTAATCCTTTATGGTTGCTGGCTTCGAGTTTGCTGTTGTAACTTGGCAATGGCTTCAACAAGCGCAGGGTTTGCTTGGCTGTGCAGTACTTGCAGCATGATCCCCCTTAGAATAGGTAGCATCACCAAATCAGAAAATAGTTGGTTAAACAGGGTTTGATCGCCTGTTTCAGCTAAGCGTAACAGGAACAGGCCTGCTGTCTCGGTAGTTGCTAAGCCATTCCAACAGCGTCCTGCAATAGCCACCATCACTTCTGGATGGCACAGCGCAGGTCGAGCTAATACGCGCTCTAGCGTTTGGCCAAGCAATGCATTGTTTGCACCTGATAGCGAACGTAGTAGTGCGCTGACGAGGAAGAGATCGACTTCTTCTGCGGCTATTTCAGTCTCAATACGCTCGGCAATGCGAGAAGATAAACTATCGGGTAGTTCGCAATGCTCTAGGCAACCGAGCAGGGCATATAATGGTGTTAGCGGAAGGTGGTTGAGTGACTTGCGAAGTAGTGTCGTGTTGTTCGCTTGCTTCATTCGTGCACAAACATCAGCCAATCCTTGAAGACCAATACCTTGCCATTTATCCCAGCCGAGTTCTCCGCTTAAAAAGTGCTGCGCATGTTCATAGTAATGGCTGGCAGATAGTGATAACTCTTGGCGGATCTGGGCGTGGAAAATTGCCATTTTGTCATCATTGGGTTTAAAGGTGTAAGGGTTTGCTGCGAGCTTTTCCTGTTCTTCTTCGGTTGGCGTGGTGTTAAGTGTTGCGCCCATCGCTTCAATGACATATTTGATGAAGTCGCCAACAGCAGCCTGCTTTAGAAGGCCACGCTCGTCGAGTGGTAAGCGCAAGAACCAAATCCATGGTGGGGTATTTTCCTGCCAAAACGAGATGGAGAGATTAGCATGTTGCTGCAATGGCCATGGATAGGGCTGGCGGTTGTCTTCAACGGCCTTGAATTGTTCGACGTCGATCTCAGCTACGCGGCGGCCAAGGTCAAAAATTTTATAATGACAGCCAGCATTGTCTAATAGTTGGGTGAGGGTATGAAAATTATCCATGGACATCTTTGATTACTCCTAAATGGTTTTTTGATTATATGGACTCTGGGTGCGAGATGGTATCCTTGCGCGCCTGAATTCATCGAGCTGGGAGTAAAAAGGTGAATAAGTACCTTTATTGCCAACAATTGTTGGTGAAACTGCAACAGACTATGCAACAACAGCAGCTATGGGAAACAACGGAACCAAGTGCGCAGGCGTTAGCCAGTGTTGAACCATTTGCGATTGATACCTTATCGTGTGCCCAGTGGTTACAGTGGATTTTTATTCCTAAAATGAATCAACTTGTTCAGCTGGGGTTGCCGTTGCCAACTCAATTTGAGATCGCTCCATACGTGGAAGAAGCGATGAAAGAAATTGTAGGGGGCGATGCCGTTATAACGGTGTGTCATGAATTCGATAATTTAATGAAAGCGAAGTGAGTGCAATGGAACTCGAAATTTTATTCCAAGATGAATATTTAGTGGCGGTGAATAAGCCCGCGGGTATGTTAGTGCACCGTTCTTGGCTTGATAGCCATGAAACACAATTTGTGATGCAAACCCTGCGTGATCAGATTGGTCAGCATGTTTTCCCTTTGCACCGCCTTGACCGTCCTACTTCTGGTGTGCTGATTTTTGGTTTATCCAGCGAAATTGCGGCACAGATGATGCCACTGTTTGCTGGTCGTGATATTCATAAAACTTACCATGCCGTCGTGCGTGGTTGGATTAAAGAAGCGGCGGTATTGGATTATCCGTTGAAGAAAGAGTTAGATAAAATCGCCGATAAAAATGCGAGTGAAGAGCAAGAAGCGCAAGAGGCGGTTACTGCTTATCAGCCGTTGGCGACGGTGGAAACCAATATTCCGGTTGGGCGCTATAATACCAGTCGTTACTGCTTGGTAGAAATGAAGCCAGAAACAGGCCGCAAGCACCAGTTACGTCGTCATATGCACCATTTAAGCCATCATATTATTGGTGATGTTAACCATGGTGACGGTCGCCATAATCGTATGTTCCGTGAAAATTATGATTGCCACCGTTTGATGCTACATGCATCGCGTTTGCAGTTTGAGCACCCAGTTACTGGGGAAGCTTTAGATATTCGAGCAACGGTGGATGAGCCTTGGCTACGGGTGATGGATGCTTTTGAGTGGGATAATGTATTGATGAGTCCTGATAAAAAACAATAAATTTGCATCAAACCGTATCAACGGCCACAGTTATTATTAGTTGGTTAACTAAATTGCTTAATCGCACAAAGGATGGTGTTGCATTATGGCTAAAATAGGTGTGTTTGTTGGTTCGGTATTTGGTGGTGCTGAAGAAGTTGCCGAGGACGTTACGCGGTATTTAACTGAGGTTGGGCATCAAACGCAGCTATTTATTGAGCCAACGTTAGAAGAATTTCTGGCTTATCAACGCGATCTCATTTTAGTGATCACCTCGACCACAGGACAGGGGGAAATCCCCGATACTCTGCTTCCGCTTTATCAGGCACTCAATGATACTTTTCCGCTAATGCCACAATTACGCTACGGGATCATTGCCTTGGGTGACTCCAGTTATGGCGAAGATCGGTTTTGTGGTGGCGGGCGGCAATTTGATGAATTATTGCAACAATTACAGGCTAAGCCATTAGCAGAGCGCTTAGATGTGGATGCCTGTGTTCATTTTGATGCGCTGGAAGTCGCAATGCCTTGGGTAGTCGGTTGGACGAAGTTGGCGGATGCGGCTTAACAGTGACAGAGGAGCCCAGTGCAGGGCTCTTCTCTAATTAGGTTTCGATCACTTTAATTTATCCAGATCAGCTTCGATCTCGGCGATCTTATGGGTTACGACTTGTTCTAAATGACGTAAATCACCCAATATTTTTTTCTTAATATCAACATCACTGTGTTTACGATTAGTAATTTGGTCGAGCTCATCAATGATAAACGTTAAGCTACGGTTGATTTCAGTTACTTCCTTGTATTCACGGCTGCCGCTGTTTACCACGACAGTCTTTCGTTGGCGGGGAAATTTAAACTTCACGCTTTTGGCGAATAGCTCCCCTTTTTGCTTAGTAAAATAGATCTTTAGAATGTCGTTTGTCGCTTCTTGGCGAAGGCTGTAACGTTCAATACTTTCTGGCTTTTCAATGCCGATACTGGTGAGGTTTGGGTACATACAGGCCTCATAAGGTTATTGGTTTCACTATATTGGAGAAGCAGAGGTGTTTAGCCTCTGCTTAACGTTTTATTATTTTTTCTCTAGCTGAGTAAACAAAGCCTCTTTTAACTGTGCTTGCTGCTCTTCGGTAAGTTGTGCGCCTTCTTGGTTGGTGACAATGAAGAAATCTTCTGCGCGTTCACCAATAGTGGTAATTTTAGCAGCCTGTAGGCTGATATTTTGCCGTGCAAAGACAGCGCTAATCCGAGCCAATAGGCCTGGCATATCCAGTGCAACAAGTTCAATCATGGTTTTCTTACCAGACTTGGTTGGCAAAAAGTGCACCTGAGTTTTTACATTAAAATGCTGTAGTTTGTGTGGTGATCTTTTTTTCTTGCGGTCTGACTTCAGGTGGGTCAGGGCGCTGACTAATGCGCGGCGTACGGTATTATGCCGATTCTCATTGAGTGCTTTACCGCTAGGATCAAGCACCATGAAGGTATCAAGAGCGTAACCGTCTTTGCTTGTCATAACCTGGGCATCATGTACGCTTAAGTTCTTCTTATCGAGCTCTGAAACCACAAGTGCGAACAGCTTGGTTTTATCCTTACAATACACAAATACTTCAGTACCGCCGCGTGTTGGTTTCTTGCTGAGCAAGATCAGCGGCTTTTCATGATCGTCATGATTAAGGATAGCCTCTGCATGCCAAGCAATTTGCTTGTGGGTATGGCGTAAGAAGTAATCTGCTTTGAAGCGTTGCCACAGTACTTCAATGTCACGCGGGGCAAAATTTTGACTGCGTAATAGGGCTGAAGCCATTTGTTGATTATGGCGGATTCGCTCACGTACATCTGGTGGATTTTCCAGCCCTCGTCGTAACGCTTTTTGGGTGGAGTAATAGAGTTCGGCCAGTAGAGTGCGTTTCCAACTGTTCCATAACTCTTGGTTCGTGGCACAAATATCGGCTACGGTAAGGCAGATAAGGTGGTCAAGGCGCTCTTCATCACGAACGGTTT
This sequence comes from Photobacterium minamisatsumaniensis, assembly GCF_050336695.1. Taxonomy (NCBI): domain Bacteria; kingdom Pseudomonadati; phylum Pseudomonadota; class Gammaproteobacteria; order Vibrionales; family Vibrionaceae; genus Photobacterium; species Photobacterium minamisatsumaniensis. Next base: position 5,753 of record NZ_JAKJSI010000052.1, read on the forward strand.
TGGCAAATTCCGTGACGACTTCAGGGTCATATATATCACGACGCTGAGCGGTTACCGACATCAACAAATGCTGGTTCACTAACCATTTCACTAAATTGGCTTCTGGTTTTGATAGCCCATGCTGGATACAGAAATCGTAGGCATCGACACCGCCTAATTCGGAGTGATCGCCACCACGGCCCTTAGCGATATCATGGAACATCGCGGCAAGGATCAAAATTTCTTTTTTGGCTATTCGCGGGTAGGCCTCGCAACAAATAGGGTGCCGCTCGCGATTTTCTGGATCGTTAAATTTATTGAGGTTCTTTAAGACCCTGACGGAATGTTCATCAACGGTGTATACATGGAAAAGGTCGAATTGCATTTGCCCGACTATCTGGCTCCACTGGGGCAGGTAGGCGGAAAGCACCCCGTGGCGATGCATTAGGCGAAAGGCTTTCTGCAAGCAGTTCGTCTGGCGAACCAGCTCCATGAACTTATCTCGCGCTTCTGGAATATCGATAAGAAACCGGTTAAGCCGTCGGCGAGCAGTACGCAGTTGGCGTAATGTTGGTGCGGCAATGCCTTCGATATCTGAGTTGCGGGCGATGTGCAGGAACATGTCCAAAATTGTTTCAGGGCGTGCTTGAAAAAGAGCAGGCTTGGTGGCTTCAATTAAATGGCCCCTAAGCTGAAAATCCTCATCAAGCAGGGTCGGGGCTAGCACTGTATCTTGGGGTAATATTGCTTGGTCGAAAAGCTGCAGTAGCATTTTGTTCAATTCGGCGACCCGGCGCAAAGTGCGGTAGAAATCTTTCATCATCATTTCTACCGCTCGATTTCCTTCACCGGTATAACCGAGCAGCTCTGCGACAGAAGCTTGATGGCCAAAGGTAAGGCGGTTGTCGTAGCGGCGTAATTCACAATGCAAGGCAAAGCGGATCCGCCATAATGAATCTTGGCATTCCACGAGCTCACGGTATTCGGCATCGGTTAGGAAGCCAAATCGACTCATTTCGAGCAGGCTGGTGGCACCAAAATGGCGGCGGGCTACCCAACTAAGGGTGTGAATATCACGTAGACCGCCAGGGCTCGATTTTATGTCAGGCTCAAGATTGTAGGTGGTATCGTGATAGCGGGCATGGCGTGTTTTTTGTTCATTGAGCTTTGCTTGATAAAACTGCTCACTTGGCCAAAAATGACCGGCATTAATTTGTTCTTCCAACTGTTGGAAGAGATCACTGTTTCCACATAACCAGCGTGATTCTTGTAGATTGGTCGCGACGGTGAGATCTTCCATGCCGATTTGAATGCAGTCGGCTATGGTTCGGACGCTGTGGCCAATATCTAATTTGAGATCCCACAAGAGGGTGATAAAGGCACTGACTGTTGCTCCGGTCGCGTCGTCGAGTTGTCCTTCACTTAATATTAAGATGTCGACATCAGACAATGGGTGTAATTCACCACGGCCGTATCCACCAACGGCAATTAAGGCCAGCTCTGGTTTGTTAAATAAACCAAAGTGCTCCCATAAACGTTTGAGCAAATTATCAATGTAATGTGAGCGCGCCTCAACCAAGGTGGTTATTGGAGCGTGCTCAAGAAATTGCTGTTTTTGTTGCGCTGTAAAGTGCTCAAGTTCTTGACGCAAATATTCCGGTGAAAAGGCATCGGCCGTATCGGATGCTGGAATGAAGGAAGAGTCTGTCATTGCCGTCCATGCATGTTGTGGAGTCTTGTATTAACATTATCACGGATATTATGATAAATCTTGGATACAAAAAAACCGACCTAAGGTCGGTTTTTTTATTATTAAAGGGTGCTTTAGTTATGCATGACGCGCGGGATAGTTTCGTCTTCGCGCAATGTTAGCACTTCACAACCGGTTTCAGTCACAAGCAGGGTGTGTTCCCACTGTGCTGATTTTTTGCCATCAACGGTGTACACCGTCCAACCATCGCTATCATCGACATCACAGCCAAACTTGCCAGCATTGATCATCGGCTCGATGGTGAAACACATACCGGCTTTGAGTACGGTACGATCGTTGTTCTTATAGTGAACGACTTGCGGTTCTTCATGGAATTCGTTACCGATGCCGTGACCGCAGAAATCTTTTACAATCGAGAAACGGCTGTTGCCATTTTTGATGAATTTTTGGATCGCTGTACCAATTTCACCAAGTTTTGTACCTGGTTTCACTTTTTTCATCGCTAGGTACAAGCTTTCTTGGGCAATTCGACATAAGCGTTTGTCTTCGAGTGACACTTCGCCAACTTCAAACATCTTCGAAGTATCACCATGGTAACCATCTTTGATCACTGTGATATCGATGTTAACGATGTCGCCGTCTTTCAAAACCGCGGGCTTATTGTATTTACCGTTAACGGCTACATCTTGCTCAGCAGGGATACCGTGGCAGATCACATGGTTAATCGACGTACAGATTGATTTCGGGAAACCATGATAATTAAGCGGTGCAGGAATCGCACCTTGCTCAGTAGTAATGTATTCGTGACAGATACGGTCGAGTTCTTCAGTCGTTACGCCCGCTTTTACGTGCGGCTCGATCATCTCAAGTACGTTGGCAGCTAAACGACCTGCAACGCGCATTTTTTCAATTTCATCAGCCGTTTTGATCTTGATGCTCATTCAATCTTCTCTGCATTGACTGTTTTCTATTCTTTACATGTTAACAGTGAGGGAGCTTGATGGAAACCAAGTTTAGGCTGGTTAGTAACATTTAAACTGGATTTCGTTTGCTAAAATATGGTATAAAGCGCGCCGTAATTGGGTAATTCGATCTCGATTTGGTTATTCAGATTACACTTAAACTTTATTATTAATCACTCACACATATCGGCACATCTTCCGGGGTGCTCAAACAATCTTTCGCGAGATTGTAACGTCAATGGGCGTTTTATTGGGTCGGTCAAGATGGGATATGTGGACGCCTAACCCCATAGAGGATTATTCAATGGCAACTGTATCAATGCGCGACATGCTTAAGGCTGGTGTTCACTTCGGTCACCAAACTCGTTACTGGAACCCAAAAATGAAGCCATTCATCTTTGGTGCTCGTAACAAGGTACATATCATCAACCTTGAGAAAACTGTACCAATGTTTAACGACGCTCTAGCAGAAATCAACAAGATTGCTGCTCGTAAGGGTAAAGTTCTTTTTGTTGGTACTAAGCGTGCAGCCAGCGAATCTATCAAAGAAGCTGCAGTTAACTGTGACCAGTACTACGTAAACAACCGTTGGTTGGGTGGTATGCTGACTAACTGGAAAACTGTTCGTCAGTCAATCAAGCGTCTAAAAGATCTTGAAGTTCAGTCTACAGACGGAACTTTCGACAAGCTAACCAAGAAAGAAGCGCTAATGCGTACTCGTGAAATGGAAAAGCTTGAAAAATCTCTTGGCGGTATCAAGAACATGGCTGGTCTACCAGACGCTATGTTCGTAATCGATGCTGATCACGAACACATTGCAATTAAAGAAGCTAACAACCTGGGTATCCCAGTATTTGCTGTTGTAGATACTAACTCTAACCCAGACGGTGTTGATTTCGTTGTTCCTGGTAACGATGATGCAATCCGTTCTATCCAGCTATACACTGGTGCTGTTGCTCAAACTGTTACTGAAGCTCGCAACCAAGATATCGTTGTTCAAGCTGAACAAGACGGTTTCGTAGAAGCTGAATAATAACCGGCTCATTGAGCTTCTTAAGTTACCTTGTGTAAACTAAGTATGGTTACCAGGGGCCTATTTCGGCCCCTGATTTTTATATTCGTATTTAAACTGAGGATATAACGATGGCAACAGTTACAGCTGCCCTAGTTAAAGAACTGCGCGAACGTACTGGCGCAGGCATGATGGAATGTAAAAAAGCGCTTGTTGAAGCGAACGCTGATATTGAACTAGCGATCGAAAACATGCGTAAGAGCGGTGCTGCTAAGGCTGCTAAAAAAGCAGGTAACGTTGCTGCTGAAGGTACAATCCTAATCAAAGACGCTAACGGCGTTGCTGCTCTTCTAGAAGTTAACTGCCAAACTGACTTCGTTGCTAAAGATGTAAACTTCCTAGCATTCGCTAACGAAGTTCTTGACGTAGCTCTAGCTGAGCGTCTAGAAGACATCGCAGCACTTCAAGCTAAGTTTGAAGACGCGCGTATCGCTCTAGTAGCTAAAATCGGTGAGAACATCTCTATCCGTCGCATTCAGTTCATCGAAGGCGAGAACGTTGCTTCTTACCGTCACGGCGACCGTATCGGTGTTGTTGTTGCTGGTAACGGCGATGCAGAAGTAATGAAGCACGTTGCTATGCACGTTGCTGCTTCTAAGCCTGAGTTCGTTACGCCTGAAGACGTACCGGCTGAAGTTGTAGAGAAAGAAAAAGCAATCCAAGTAGCTATCGCTGTTGAATCTGGCAAGCCACAAGAGATCGCAGAGAAAATGGTTGTTGGCCGCATGAAGAAATTCACCGGCGAAGTTTCTCTAACTGGTCAAGCATTCATCATGGACCCATCTCAAACTGTTGGTCAAATGCTGAAAGCTAAAGGTGCTGCAGTAACTAACTTCGTTCGTTTAGAAGTTGGCGAAGGTATCGAGAAAGCTCAAGAAATGAGCTTTGCTGAAGAAGTAGCAGCAGTACAGAAGGGTTAATCCTTCTTGCTAAGAACTCCAAAGACCGTAGCCAAGGCTGCGGTCTTTTTACAACTCCATATCTCTATTTGTAAGCCTGGAAGGTAAACTAATGACCACGAATCCTAAACCGAGTTATCAACGAATTCTGCTTAAACTTAGCGGAGAAGCGCTACAGGGCGATGAAGGTTTTGGTATTGACGCGCAAGTTCTTGACCGTATGGCTCAGGAAATCAAAGAACTTATTGAACTAGGCGTTCAAGTTGGCCTTGTTATCGGTGGTGGTAACTTGTTCCGTGGTGCAGGCCTTGCAGAAGCAGGTATGAACCGAGTTGTGGGCGACCACATGGGTATGCTAGCGACCGTGATGAACGGTTTGGCAATGCGTGATGCACTACACCGTGCCTATGTGAACGCTCGAGTGATGTCTGCAATCCCTCTAAACGGCGTGTGTGATAACTACAACTGGGCTGACGCTATTAGCCAGTTGCGTCAAGGCCGTGTTGTAATTTTCTCTGCCGGTACTGGTAACCCATTCTTCACAACAGATTCAGCGGCATGTCTACGTGGTATTGAAATTGAAGCAGATGTGGTACTAAAAGCAACGAAAGTTGACGGTGTGTTCACAGATGATCCAGTTAAAAACCCTGATGCTGTTCTTTGTGATAAGCTGGGCTACAATGATGTTCTTGAAAAAGAACTGAAAGTGATGGACTTAGCTGCATTTACCCTTGCTCGTGACCACAGTATGCCTATCCGTGTTTTCAACATGAATAAGCCAGGCGCTCTTCGCCGTGTGGTAATGGGTGAGCAAGAAGGCACTCTGATCACTAACGACTAATTTTCATAGGGGGCTTAAGTGCCCGCTATAGTGACCGAATAATCAAGGATATTAATCGTGATTGATGCAATTAAACAAGATGCGCAAGAGCGCATGGGTAAAAGCGTTGAAGCGCTAAAAAATCAACTAGCTAAGATTCGTACTGGTCGTGCGCACCCAAGCTTGTTAGATACTATTTACGTTGAATACTACGGTGCAAACACACCACTGAAGCAACTTGCAAACGTTGTTGCTGAAGATTCACGTACGCTAGCAATTACTGTTTTCGATAAAGAGCTAACGCCAAAAATCGAAAAAGCGATCATGATGTCTGATCTGGGTCTTAATCCAATGTCAGCGGGTACTGTGATCCGTGTTCCACTTCCTCCACTAACGGAAGAGCGTCGCCGCGATCTTGTTAAGATTGTACGTGCTGAAGCAGAGCAGGGCCGTGTTGCCATTCGTAACATTCGCCGTGATGCGAACGCTGATGTTAAAAGCCTTCTGAAAGACAAAGATATTTCTGAAGACGATGATCGTCGCGCACAAGACGAAATCCAGAAATTGACAGATCTTGCTGTAAAAAATATTGATTCTGTTTTAGAAGTCAAAGAAAAAGAGTTGATGGAAGTTTAATCGACTTTCTAGCTCAACTTGATCAGGTTTTAGGGCGCTGTGCGTGCAGCACAGCGTTTTTTTTTGAGGGAGATGTATGGCAGAGCATGCAATCGATACTGCACTTTTTGCTGAGAGTTTACCCAAGCATATTGCCGTCATTATGGACGGGAATGGGCGCTGGGCGAAAGCAAAGGGCAAGGCTCGAGTGTTTGGCCATAAGGCTGGCGTAGAAGCTGTACGCAAAACTGTCTCGACAGCAAATCGCTTTGGGATCAAGGTCGTCACTTTATTCGCTTTTAGTAGTGAAAATTGGCGCCGTCCAGAGGAAGAGGTTTCTGTGTTGATGGAGCTATTCATGGTCGTGTTAGGTCGTGAAGTAAAACGTCTTCATAAGAACAATATTCGACTTCGAATTATTGGTGACACCACTCGATTTAGCGAGCGTTTACAACGGAAAATTGTAGAAGCCGAAGCCCTAACAGAGCACAACACTGGTATGGTGCTTAATGTTGCTGCTAACTATGGTGGTCAATGGGATATTCTACAGGCGGCGAAGCGTTTAGCTCACCAGGTTGCTGACAGCGGTTTAACCGCTGAAGATATTACCGAAGACATGTTAGCCGATGGTTTATCAACGGCAGGTCTGCCTGATGTTGATTTGCTTATTCGTACGAGTGGCGAATGCCGGATCAGTAATTTTATGCTGTGGCAAGCAGCTTACGCTGAATTGTACTTTACAGAGCAGCACTGGCCTGATTTTGATGAAGCCAGTTTTGCGAATGCCGTAGCATGGTTTGTGAACCGAGAACGCCGCTTTGGTTGTACTGGTGAACAGCTACAAGCTTTCATTGAGCAGTAATCGGCAGTTGGCACCGAGTGTCTAATTGTGGTTTATCTTTAGGGCATCTGACATTTGGTTTTGATGCCTTTTTTACTGGTTGCCAGTATGGCAACACTAGGCTGGAATAAACCTTCTAGCTAACCCTAAAAATAATATTGAGAGGACGCAGTTTGCTTAAGCAACGTATTATTACCGCAGTCATCCTCGCTCCCCTAGTTATCGCAGGAATTTTTCTTTTGCCATTTCCTGCTTTTGTAGCCGCACTTGCAGGAATTACCCTGATTGGCTTTTGGGAGTGGACACAATTTGTAGAAGCAAAATCGCGTGTTATCGCAATGGTGCTACCGACTGTGGCACTTGCCGTGTCAATTGTCTTTATGCCAACCGAGGCTGAGGCTTTGTCAACCTTAGCCACATCGCATCAATCAATGCTACTGGTGGGAGGCATTTGGTGGGCTATCGCTTCTGCGTTAGCAATCACTTACCCACGAAGTGCCACGCTCTGGTCAAAATCTATCCCTTTGAAATACCTTTTTGGTTTGTTGACCCTACTGCCATTCTTTTGGAGCGTGTTGATGCTACGCGCTGTCGATTACCTTGAATCGCCTTATCACGGTGCAAAGCTTGTGATGCTAGTATGCTTCTTGGTATGGGCTGCAGATACTGGTGCATACTTTTCAGGTAAACGCTTTGGTAAACATAAAATGGCACCAGCTGTCAGCCCAAACAAAACCATTGAAGGTTTAGCGGGCGGTGCACTACTTGCTGTTCTTGTTACATGGAGTGGCGCTGCACTGATGGATATTCCATTTGTGAACTTAGGCAGCTTACTATTCATTGCCATCATTACTGTTATTGCTTCGGTACTCGGCGACCTCGTCGAAAGTATGTTTAAGCGTGTCTCTGGCATTAAAGATAGCGGTAATATCTTACCAGGCCATGGTGGAATATTAGATCGTATTGATAGCCTAACCGCTGCCCTTCCTGTTTTTGCCTTACTTTATCTTTGGTTAGTGTAAACTACACTATTGTGCTCCCAATGAATTCACTGACATAGATATTACTTGTTGGTGTTCATTGGGGGTGCCATGCTTTATATGCCAAACGAATTTTTGTGTTGTTAAGTGAGAATATGCGTAAGTTAACGATCCTTGGTGCGACGGGTTCTATTGGTAGCAGTACGCTTGCTGTTGCTGCTCAAAACCCAGATTTATTTGATGTTGTTGCCTTGGCTGCTGGAAGCAATAGCCAAAAAATGTTCGAGCTATGTGTTCAATGGCGGCCAAAGTTTGCGGCAATGGCATCAGAGTCAGCGGCAAGTGAACTTGCAACACAATTAAAGCAGCATAATATTGATACGGAAGTGCTGGCCGGAGATGAGGGGCTATGCCAAGTTGCTGCACTTGATGACATTGATACTGTCATGGCTGCGATTGTTGGGGCTGCTGGCTTATTACCAACCATGGCTGGTGTTAAAGCGGGTAAGCGCATTTTGCTGGCTAACAAAGAAGCCCTGGTGATGTCTGGCCAGATGTTTATTGATGCATGTCGCGAACATGGTGCAGAGCTGCTCCCTGTTGATAGTGAACACAATGCTATCTTCCAGAGCTTACCAGCCGATATCCAGCGTTCAATGGGGTATTGCGACCTTAATGCTGCTGGTGTCAGTAAAATATTGCTGACGGGCTCAGGTGGCCCATTCCGTTATACGGATGTCGCTGAACTTGACGCAGTAACCCCTGCTATGGCAATAGCCCACCCTAATTGGTCTATGGGGCCGAAAATTTCTGTTGATTCGGCAACAATGATGAATAAAGGCTTGGAGTATATCGAAGCCCGCTGGCTATTTAATGCTTCTCGAGAGCAAATGGATGTCATCATTCACCCGCAATCTGTGATCCACTCCATGGTGCAATACAGAGATGGTTCGGTACTGGCGCAAATGGGGCTGCCGGATATGAGAACCCCGATTGCTTGTGCAATGTCCTATCCTGAAAGAGTAGGAGCTGGTGTTGCACCGCTTGACTTCAGCCAAGTGGGTGAATTTACTTTCCTTAAACCTGATTTTTCTCGTTATCCATGCTTAAAATTAGCAATGGATGCTTGCTATGCAGGACAAGCGGCAACTACGGCGTTAAATGCAGCCAATGAAGTGGCAGTTGCAGCTTTTCTGAATAATCAAATTGGTTTTACGGATATTGCTCGTATAAACCAACAAGTGCTTGAAAAAGCCCCAATGCGTGAACCAACTGACTTGGAAAGCGTACTTGAGCTGGATAGAATAGCTCGCCAATTAGCGGAAGATGTCATTTGTAAGGTACAGATATGTTAGGGATTTTGTGGAACCTAGGTGCATTTTTACTTGCTCTTGGGATACTGATTGCAGTTCATGAGTTTGGACATTTTTGGGTTGCCCGCCGCTGCGGGGTGTACGTAGAACGCTTTTCTATCGGTTTTGGTAAATCGCTTTGGCGTAAAGTCGGCAAAGATGGCACTGAGTACACCCTTGCGATGATCCCGTTGGGTGGTTATGTCAAAATGCTCGATGGGCGAGTTGATGACGTGCCTGCTGAAAAAAGCCACATGGCGTTCAATAATAAAAAATTGTGGCAACGCAGTGCGATTGTTGCTGCTGGTCCTTTAGCGAATTTTATTTTTGCGGTCTTTGCTTACTGGATGGTTTACCTCATTGGTATGCCCGCGGTACGCCCTGTTATTGGTGAAATTGCTCCACAATCAATTGCGGCACAAGCAGGAATTGAAAGTGGGATGGAACTAAAATCCATTTCCGGAATCAAAACCGCTGATTGGGAATCCGTTAATCTGGCGATGATTTCTCATATCGGTGATAAAGAAATGGTCTTAACGGTGTCTGATGTTCAGGGTGGCTTTGAAAGCCAGCGTACGTTAGATTTAACGGCTTGGACATTTGATCCAGAGCGTGAGCGTGTGCTTACAACGCTGGGTATTACACCATACTCACCTGAAATAACCCTGACAATCTCACAACTTGTGGATGGTGGGGCAGCAATTGCGGCAGGATTGAGTTTAAATGATGAAATTGTGGCAATCGATGGGCGTGCTGTAACTCAGTGGCAAGAGGTTGTTGATGCGGTACGTTCGCACCCAGAACAAGCCTTAGTGCTTGAGGTATTGCGAGATAACGAACGAGTATCATTAACGCTTACACCAGGCGCTCAAGATGGCCCTGACGGTGAAGCGATAGGCTATGCTGGTTTTGCTCCTAAAGTCGAGGCATGGCCTGAATCTTATCGTATTAATTTGCAATTCGGCCCGATTGAGGCAGTAGGCAAAGCTACGGAGAAAACGTGGCAACTCGTAACATTAACCTTTGATATGGTGACCAAACTGGTCACGGGTGATGTTGCGATGAAAAACCTAAGTGGCCCGATATCGATTGCGAAAGGGGCGGGCATGACTGCTGACTATGGCATCGTGTATTTTCTTGGCTTCTTAGCGTTAATCAGTGTCAACTTGGGGATAGTTAATCTGTTACCGCTTCCTGTATTGGATGGTGGACATTTAATGTTTTTTGCCATTGAAGCGGTAACACGTCGTCCTGTTTCTGAACGTGTTCAGGATATAGGTTATAGAGTAGGATCAGCCATTTTGGTTGCGTTAATGGCCGTAGCGCTATTCAATGATTTTACCCGCCTTTAATATAAGAGCGTTTTTAGCAAGGAATAATCAGAACAGTAATGGCGATGAAAAAACTGTTGATCGCATCACTCTTGTTTAGCAGCAGTGTTGCGTATAGTGCGGAACAATTTGTAGTAGAAGATATCCGTTTTGAAGGTCTACAACGAGTCACCCTTGGTGCCGCATTGCTTAAAATGCCGGTAAGGGTTGGCGATAATGTAGATGACCGTGATGTTTCAGAGATGATCCAAGCTCTGTTTGCATCTGGCAACTTTGAAGATATTAAAGTCTATCGAGATGGTAATACCTTACTGGTTAAGGTATTAGAGCGCCCAACGATTGCGAGCATTACCTTTTCAGGTAACAAGGCGATCAAGGAAGAGCAGCTGAAGGAAAACCTCGATGCTTCTCGTGTCCGTGTTGGGGAATCGCTGGATAGAACAACCCTGAGTAAAATCGAAAAGGGGTTGGAAGACTTTTACTACAGTGTTGGTAAATATAATGCATCGGTTCAGGCCGTGGTTACTCCGCTACCACGAAACCGTTCTGACTTGAAATTTGTATTTACGGAAGGTGTATCTGCTGAAATTCAGCAAATTAACTTTATCGGTAATGATGTCTTTTCTAATGCAGAGCTACAAAGCAAGTTTAACCTTCAAGCGGAAGTCGCTTGGTGGAACTTCCTTGCTGATAAAAAGTATCAGAAACAGGTATTGGCGGGGGATCTCGAAACTCTACGCTCGCTGTACCTCAACAATGGTTACCTAAAATATAAGCTCGATGCGACTCAGGTTGCTATTTCACCGGATAAAAAAGGCGTATACATTACCTTAAAGCTTGATGAAGGTGCTCAGTATACGGTTGAGGGTGTTCAGTTACGTGGCAATCTTGTTGGCAAAACCAGTGAGTTAGAAAGCTTAGTCGCGATTGATTCCGGTGATATTTATAACGGCGCAGAAGTAACCGCGTTGGAAGAATCGCTTAAGCGAAAGCTTGGTGAGCTGGGTTATGCCTATCCACAGGTTAATACCATTCCTGACTTTGATGATGATAATCAGCAAGTATCGTTGATCGTCAATGTCGAACCGGGCAAACGAATTTATGTGCGTAATATTGCCTTTACGGGGAATACCTCAACGAAAGATGAAGTATTACGTCGTGAAATGCGTCAGATGGAAGGGAGCTGGTTAAACTCTCGCTCTGTTGAACGTGGTAAAGAGCGTTTGAACCGAACCGGTTTCTTTGAAACGGTTGATGTTCAAACAGTTCGAGTGCCAGGCTCAGACGATCAAGTTGATATTAAGTATGACGTGAAAGAAGCGAATGCGGGTAACGTCAACTTTGGTATCGGCTACGGTACAGAGTCGGGGATCAGTTTCCAGGCGGGTATCCAACAAGATAACTTCTTAGGCACTGGTAACCGTTTTGGTATTAATGCCATGATGAACGATTATCAGAAAAACGTGAGCTTGGAATACCGAGACCCGTATTTCACACTAGATGGTATCAGCTTGGGTGGTAAGGTTTACTACAACGAGTTTGAAGCTTCTGATGCAAATATCTCTGACTATACCAACCAGAGCTATGGTGCGAGTTTGACGTGGGGTTTCCCATTCGATGAATTGAACTTCTTCGAGTTTGGTGTGGGCTATGACCACAACAAGATTTCGAATACCCAAGAATACTACCAAATCGAAAAATTCAAGCAGATCCATGGCTTTGACCGTGGTGATAACGTCATTGAGTTGGATGATTTTGACTGGTCTGTATCTTGGACACGTAATAATTTGAACCGAGGTTACTTCCCTACGGCAGGTAACCATCAGCGTGCCTCATTCCGAATGACGGTACCGGGCTCTGATGCCCAGTACTTCAAGGTTCAATATGACGTTCGCCAGTACTACCCAATTACGGAAGATCATGGCTATAGCTTATTGCTACGTGGTCGTGTTGGTTATGGTAATGGTTATGGCACCACCGATAACGGCAGTGATCAGCTGTTACCATTCTACGAAAACTACTATGCGGGTGGCTTTACGTCACTACGTGGTTTCCGTTCAAATACCGTGGGTCCGAAAGCAGTTTATCTTGAACCAGGTCCTGGCGGCAGTAATAATCCTGAGCTAGTTGGCTCTGATTCTGCAGCTGGTGGTAACGCCGTTGCGTTAGCGAGTATGGAGCTGATTGTTCCGACGCCGTTTGCGTCCGACGAGGTTCGTAACCAAATTCGTACCAGTGTATTTGTCGATGCTGGTACGGTATGGGATACAGAATATGATTTGAAAGAGACGGATGGTAAGTACATCCATGACTATTCTGACCCATCATTGATTCGTGCGTCTTATGGTGCCGCATTACAGTGGATGTCACCAATGGGACCTCTTGTATTCTCGATTGCACGTCCAATCAAGAAATACGAGGGTGATGATGAAGAGTTCTTTACCTTCACCATTGGTCGAACATTCTAATTTTTTAAGGAGATACCCTGTGAAACAGTGGATTAAAGCGGCTGGTCTTAGCCTTGTTATTCTTTCTTCATCTATGTATGCCCAAGCAGCTGAAGCGGCACAAAAAGTGGGTTATGTGGCAACAGGCCAAGCGATGCAGGAACTTGCTCAACGCTATAATGTCGCTGAAAAGCTTCGTGGTGAGTTCAAAGATCGTATCGATGAACTACGTGGCATTGAAAATCGCATGAAGACGAAAGTTGATAAAATGCAGCGCGATGGTGAGCTAATGAGCTCAAGCGAGCGTACGAAACTTCAGCGTGAAATGGCATCACTAGAGTCTGATTACAAACTAAAAGCCAAAGCACTTCAGGAAGATCAGCGTCGTCGTGGTGCTGAGGAAGAGCAGAAATTAGTACAGAAAATCCGTAAAGCGATTCAAGATGTTGCTAAACGTGAAGGTTATGACATCGTGATTGATGCGAATGCAGTCTTGCATGCAAATCCGAAAGATGATTTATCGTCGAAAGTGATTTCTGCCGTTAGATAAGGCTGTGGCCAAAATAACGGATGAGAATAAGGGCGTTAGACCCTAATCATGAGTCGAAAGTATAAGGGGTACATTGGTACACTTTTTACTTTCGACTTGTTTTATTTGGGGCTTATATTAACTGGTCTTACCAAGCGGAATGATATTCTGCTGGTTCAGAATAAAATTACCAGTTGGAAGATGTATAAAGCACCAACAGAAGTATTGATAAGAAAAGGTTACAGATGGCTGGAATTACTCTTGCTGATATAGCAGCACGATTGGGTGCAGAACTTCGCGGTGATGGCACGGTTGTTATTGAATCTATTGCGGCGATGGATCAAGCTGACGAGGGGCAAATTACCTTCTTGTCGAGCAGTAAATACCGCAAGCACTTGGCAGAATGTCAGGCATCTGCGGTTATGCTGAAGGCGGGTGATATTGAGTACTTTTCGGGTAATGCCCTTATTATGGCAGACCCTTATTTAGGGTATGCATTGGTGGCTCAACTGCTGGATACCACGCCTGTTGCAGCTTCTGATATTGCGCCTTCTGCGTATATTGCAAGTGATGCCATTATTGGTGAAGGCGTTGCGATTGGCCATAATGCTGTTATCGAATCAGGTGCTCAGATTGGTGACAATGCGCAAATTGGTGCGGGCTGCTTTATTGGTAAGAACGCTCAAATTGGTGCAGGTACTAAGTTGTGGGCGAATGTAACCATCTACCACCGTGTCGTATTGGGCGAACAATGCTTGGTTCAGTCAAGTACTGTGATTGGTGCCGATGGTTTCGGTTATGCGAATGATAAAGGCGAGTGGGTGAAAATTCCTCAGCTGGGCACGGTACGCATTGGCAACCGTGTTGAAATCGGTGCATGTACTACCATTGACCGTGGTGCACTTGAAGATACCATTATTGAAGATAATGTGATTCTTGATAACCAAATGCAAATCGCCCATAACGTGCAAATCGGATATGGTACCGCGATGGCGGGTGGTACAATTGTTGCGGGCAGCACCACAATTGGTAAATATTGTATTATTGGTGGTGCATCGGTACTGAATGGCCATATCAATATAGCGGATGGTGTCACTATTACCGGTATGGGCATGGTTATGCGCAGTATTGAAGAAAAAGGGATGTACTCATCAGGTATCCCACTTCAGCCAAACCGCGAGTGGCGTAAGACAGCGGCACGCACAATGAAGATTGATGAGATGAATAAACGTCTCAAAGCAGTTGAAAAGAAGCTGGAAGAGAACGGCGAATAGCGCCCCGCCAGTAAACAGAAAAGATGCGCCCGCATGATGTGGGCCGCCTTTCATTTCAACTGTACATTTTACTAATTTACTAGACAGGAATTCAGTTTTGACTAGCGAAAACAAAACACTGAATATCACGGAAATACAAGAACTTCTTCCTCACCGTTACCCATTCTTAATGATTGATCGTGTAACGGATTATGATGAAGGTAAAACGCTAACAGCGATTAAGAACGTTTCTGTAAATGAACCTCAGTTCACTGGTCATTTCCCTAAAATGCCGGTGTTTCCAGGCGTTATGATTTTAGAAGCAATGGCTCAGGCAACGGGTCTATTGGCATTTAAAACGTTTGGTGCGCCAACAGAAAATGAATTGTATTACTTTGCTAGCATTGATAATGCTAAATTCCGTAAGCCAGTAGGGCCGGGTGATCAGATGATCATCGAAGTGGAATTCCTGAAGGAGCGTCGTGGTATTGCTATGTTTAATGGTGTAGCAAAAGTTGACGGTGCTGTGGTTTGTTCAGCTGAGCTGAAATGTGCAAGACGAGAATTTTAATGATCCACGAAACTGCGAAAATTCATCCATCGGCGGTTGTTGAAGACGGCGTAAAGATTGGTGCTAACGTCACAGTCGGACCTTTTACTTATATCGGTAGCGATGTAGAAATCGGTGACGGTACTGAGGTCATGTCGCATGTTGTCATTAAAGGGCCAACGGTTATTGGTAAAGATAACCGAATATTCCCTAATGCAGTCGTCGGTGAAGAGTGCCAAGATAAAAAATACAACGGCGAACCAACGCGTTTAGTTATTGGTGACCGTAATGTGATCCGTGAAAGCGTTCAGCTTCACCGTGGTACCGTGCAAGATAAAGGCGTAACCACTGTTGGTGATGACAACCTACTTTGCGTGAACGCACACGTAGCCCATGATGTTGTCATTGGCAATCATACTCATATCGGTAACAACTCTATCCTTGGTGGGCACGTTACGGTTGGTGATCATGCCGGTGTTATGGCACTGTCTGCGATTCACCCGTTTTGTACTGTGGGTGCTTATAGCTACGTTGGCGGCTGTTCTGCTGTGGTTCAGGATGTTCCTCCTTATGTGCTGGCGCAAGGCAACCATGCAACACCATTTGGTTTGAACCTTGTTGGCTTGCAGCGTAATGGCTTTGAAAAGCCTGAGCTTCACGCCCTACGTCGTGCATATAAAGAAATTTATCGCTCTGGTAAAACGCTGGCGGAAGTTAAGCCGGTGTTGGCTGAAATGGCGGAAGAATGGCCATCTGTTAGCTTGTTGCTAGATGCATTGAATAACACAGAACGCGGTATTATTCGCTAATATGACGAAGCCACTTCGAATAGGAATTGTCGCCGGGGAAATCTCCGGCGATATTTTAGGTGCCGGCTTTATCAAGGCGGTTAGACAACAGTATCCCGATGCCGAGTTTGTCGGCATTGCAGGTCCGCGCATGCAGGCCGAAGGTTGCGAAACGTTGTTTGATATGGAAGAGCTAGCAGTGATGGGGATTGTGGAAGTCCTTGGTCGCCTGCCGCGCTTATTCAAAGTCAAAGCTGAGCTCGTTCGTTATTTTAGCGATAACCCACCTGATGTCTTTGTCGGTATCGATGCCCCTGATTTTAACTTACGCTTAGAGCGCGACTTAAAACTACAAGGTATCAAGACAGTACATTATGTCAGTCCATCGGTATGGGCATGGCGGCAGAAACGTATTTTCAAAATTGAGGCGGCGACCAATTTGGTCTTGGCGTTCTTACCATTTGAAAAAGCGTTTTATGACAAGTTTAATGTGCCTTGTGAGTTTATCGGCCATACCATGGCAGATGCTATACCAATGGAAACGGATCAGCATGCTGCACAAGCGCTGCTAAATCTCGACAGTAGCAAGCGTTGGCTCGCGGTACTACCGGGTAGCCGAGGTAGCGAACTGGAGATGCTTGCCGCCCCTTTCATTGAAACGTGCAAGCTATTGAAACAACAGCATCCTGATTTAGGCTTTGTGGTCGCACTGGTGAACCAAAAACGTCGTGAGCAATTTGAGCAAGCCTGGCAAGAAACCGCCCCCGATCTTGATTTTGAACTGGTTGATGATACCGCCCGTAACGTCATGATTGCTGCCGATGCAGTATTACTCGCATCGGGTACGGTGGCATTGGAATGTATGCTCGTTAAGCGCCCAATGGTTGTTGGGTATAAAGTGAAGCCATTAACGGCATGGCTTGCCAAGAAGATGCTCAAAACGAAATATGTCTCCTTGGCAAATATTTTGGCTGATCGTGAATTGGTGCCCGAATTGCTACAAGAGGATTGTGAGCCTGAAAAACTCGCAGCCGAAGTCAATCGTTTGTTAGTGGCAGATAACCGCGAGTTGATGGCAGAATTTTCCCGTTTGCACCAACTTATTAAGTGTGACGCAGACAAACAGGCTGCGGCCTCTGTATTGAAGTTGATAGATAAAGAATATGGCGATAATCCTAGAACCGTTTGAATACCCTAAAGCAAATTGTATTGCGGGTGTGGATGAAGTAGGGCGCGGCCCATTAGTGGGTGCCGTGGTCACTGCGGCGGTCATTCTTGATCCGAATAATCCAATTGAAGGGCTGACAGACTCCAAGAAGTTGACCGAAAAAAAACGTAATGTGCTGTTTGATGAGATCAAAGAGAAAGCATTGGCGTGGTCACTAGGGCGATGTGAGCCAGAAGAAATCGATCAATTGAATATATTGCAAGCCACGATGGTTGCCATGCAGCGTGCTGTTGCTGATCTGCCGGTTACGCCTGATTATGTATTGATTGATGGTAACAAAGTCCCCGAGTTACCGATGGCAGCACAGGCTGTGGTTAAAGGCGACTTGCGTGTTGCTGAAATCAGTGCTGCTTCTATTTTGGCGAAGGTTACTCGTGATCGTGAAATGGAAGAACTTGATGCTGAATACCCGCAATATGGTTTTGCGAAGCATAAAGGTTATCCAACCAAAGCACACTTTGAAGCTTTGGATCAACATGGTGCTATTGAGCAACACCGCAAAAGTTTTAAGCCAGTGAAGCGTATTCTCGGCTTGGAATAGAGTCCCTTTCTATTTAACGGCTGGTTTTTCACCGTAAAAGGTGTAAATAAGCTGATCACGGTGATGGTTGTGGCACTTTGAGCTATAATCGTCACCTTGTTTTATGCACATATCAAATCTGGTTAGTCATGGCAGATCCTCGCTTTATTCATCTTCGTGTCCACAGTGACTTTTCTATGGTCGATGGCTTATCAAAAGTTCCGCCACTGGTGAAAACCGTGGCAGGGATGGGTATGCCGGCGATGGCACTAACGGATTTTACTAACCTATGTGGTTTGGTGAAGTTCTATTTTGCTGCGCATGGCGCAGGCATGAAGCCCATTATCGGGGCGGACTTCAAAGTCATGTCTGACGAACTTGGCGATGAACTGTGTGATTTAACGGTTTTGGCTGCTGACAATGACGGTTACCAAAACCTCACCATGTTGATCTCTAAGGCCTATCAACGTGGCCATGTACAACATTTACCCGTAATGGATAAAGAATGGTTGGTTGAGCATAAAAAGGGCCTGATCTTACTCTCTGGTGGCAAAACCGGTGATGTAGGTAAGGCATTGCTCAAGGGCAACCAACAGCTAGTCGATAAATGTGTTGAGTTTTATCAGACCCATTTTGAAGATTCCTATTATTTGGAATTGGTCAGAACGGGTCGCCCAGATGAAGATGCCTATTTACACTTCGCGATTACCCTTTCAGAAAATGTGGGCTTGCCTGTTGTTGCTACGAACGATGTGCGCTTTATAAAGGCCGATCAGTTTGATGCTCACGAAATACGGGTAGCGATTCATGATGGCTACACCATGGTCGATCCTAGCCGACCAAAGCTTTACAGCGAGCAACAGTATTTACGTACTGAAGAGGAAATGTGTGAGCTGTTTTCTGATATACCAGAAGCATTGGAAAACAGTGTTGAGATAGCTAAACGCTGTAATGTCACCGTTCGTCTTGGGGAATACTTCCTGCCCAACTTCCCGACGGGCGACATGACCATTGAAGAGTTCTTGGTGGTCGAGTCACAAAAAGGGCTTGAGCGTCGTTTAGCTTTCTTATTCCCTGATGAAGAAGAGCGGAATAAGCGTCGCCCTGAATACGATGAACGCCTTGATATTGAACTGAAAGTTATCAACCAGATGGGGTTCCCAGGTTATTTCTTGATCGTTATGGAGTTTATCCAGTGGTCGAAAGATAATGCAGTGCCTGTTGGTCCTGGTCGAGGGTCTGGTGCCGGTTCATTGGTAGCTTATGCGCTAGATATTACTGATTTGGATCCGCTTGAATTTGATTTGCTGTTTGAGCGATTCCTTAACCCTGAACGTGTCTCCATGCCCGATTTCGATATCGATTTCTGTATGGATAAACGTGATCTGGTTATTGATCACGTGGCGGAAATGTATGGTCGAGATGCCGTATCTCAGATCATCACTTTCGGTACGATGGCGGCAAAAGCGGTTATTCGAGACGTTGGGCGTGTGCTTGGTCACCCATATGGCTTTGTTGATCGTATCTCTAAACTGGTACCTGCTGAACCGGGCATGACGTTGGCGAAAGCGTTTGAGGCTGAGCCGCAATTGCCACAGGTTTATGCTGCCGATGAAGAAGTAAAAGATCTGATTGATATGTGTCGCATCCTCGAAGGTGTAACACGTAATGCGGGTAAGCACGCTGGTGGTGTTGTTATTTCACCCACCACGATCACTGATTTTGCCCCGCTGTATTGTGATGCCGAAGGCGCAAACCCCGTCACCCAGTTCGATAAGAATGATGTTGAAACCGCAGGCTTGGTCAAGTTTGACTTCTTAGGCCTGCGTACACTGACGATCATTGACTGGGCGCTTGGTATGGTCAACCCGCGCTTAGAGGCGCAAGGGAAAGAGCCGATAAATATCGCGTCTATTCCTATGGATGATGCGAAGTCGTTCGCCATGCTTCAGCGTTCAGAGTCTACTGCGGTATTCCAGCTTGAATCTCGTGGCATGAAGGACTTGATTAAACGCCTTCAGCCCGATAGCTTCGAAGATATGATCGCACTGGTTGCCTTGTTCCGTCCGGGGCCGCTCCAGTCGGGCATGGTAGACAACTTTATCGACCGGAAACATGGCCGAGAAGAAGTTTCATACCCAGATGCGACTTGGCAGCATGAATCGCTAAAAGAAATTCTTGAACCGACCTATGGCATTATCCTGTATCAAGAGCAGGTTATGCAGATCGCTCAGGTTTTATCTGGCTACACCTTGGGTGGCGCAGATATGTTGCGCCGTGCAATGGGTAAGAAAAAACCAGAAGAGATGGCTAAGCAACGTACCACCTTTGAAGACGGCGCAATCAAGAATGGGGTTGATGGCGAGCTCGCCATGAAAATCTTTGACTTGGTTGAAAAGTTCGCGGGTTACGGCTTTAACAAGTCTCACTCAGCAGCTTACGCCTTGGTATCGTATCAAACGCTGTGGCTAAAAGCGCACTATCCGGCAGAATTCATGGCGGCGGTAATGACTGCCGATATGGATAATACCGATAAAATTGTTGGTCTGGTTGATGAATGTCACCGGATGAAGATTACCTTGTTGCCGCCTGACGTAAACAAAGGGCTATATCGTTTTAACGTTGATGATAAAGGTGCCATTGTTTACGGTATTGGTGCGGTGAAAGGGGTCGGTGAAGGTCCGATTGAGAATATTATTGAAGCCCGAGAAAAAGACGGTCACTTCAAAGACTTATTTGATTTCTGTGCCCGTATTGATACCAAGAAAGTGAATAAGCGAGTATTGGAAAAACTGATCAAGTCAGGCGCAATGGATCGCTTAGGGCCAAACCGAGCAACCATGATGGCAACGCTCAATGATGCGATTAAGGCAGCGAGCCAGCATCACCAAGCAGAAGCTTTTGGCCAAACGGATATGTTCGGGGTACTCACCGCTGCACCTGAAGAGGTGGAGCATGCGTATGCCAATATTCCTGAATGGCCAGAAAAAGTGTGGCTGGAAGGTGAGCGAGATACACTTGGTTTATATCTAACTGGCCACCCAGTTAATGCCTACGTCAAAGAGTTGAAGCACTATACGACTTGGCGTTTGAAAGACGCTCACCCAACAGGCCGGGATAAAGTGGTGACGGTTGCAGGCTTGGTGATTGCAGCACGTGTTATGACAACCAAGCGCGGTACGCGAATTGGTTTAATGACACTCGATGATCGCAGTGGCCGAATGGAAGTCATGCTGTTCTCAGAGCCACTTGAACGGTATATTGATTTATTAGAAAAAGATAAAATATTAGTTGTTTCTGGACAGGTCAGCTTTGATGATTTCAACGGTGGCCTTAAAATGTCCGCCCGGGAAGTGCTAGATATCTCAGATGCACGAGAAAAACACCTCCGGGGACTTGCTATCTCAGTCACTGAGAGGCAAATTGATGAACAGTTTTTTGAACGCTTTAGCCGTGTGCTGGAGCCACACCGGGCAGGTACTGTACCGGTAAATTTGTATTATCAGCGCTCGAATGCGCGCGCTAAGCTGACCTTAGGGACAGAATGGCGCGTTACCCCAGCAGATCAACTCATCTCCGATCTGAAATTATTGCTGGGTGAGAAGCAAGTAGAGCTTGAGTTTAATTAAATTAGCCCATAGTTATTGAATAATAAAATGATTATGAGCAAAAGGATTGAAGTGGTATGAGCCTGAACTTCCTTGAGTTTGAACAGCCGATTGCTGAACTAGAAGCAAAAATTGAAGCGCTACGTGACGTATCACGTCGCGATGGGTCTGAATCGGTTGATTTAGACAAAGAAATTGAACAGCTTGAGAAGAAAAGCCTAGAGCTAACCAATAAAATTTTTGGTGATCTAGGT
Organism: Photobacterium minamisatsumaniensis; assembly: GCF_050336695.1. Lineage (NCBI taxonomy): Bacteria > Pseudomonadati > Pseudomonadota > Gammaproteobacteria > Vibrionales > Vibrionaceae > Photobacterium > Photobacterium minamisatsumaniensis. The sequence continues at coordinate 27,492 of NZ_JAKJSI010000052.1, forward strand.
GCTTGGCAGGTTGCACAATTAGCGCGCCACCCACAACGTCCATATACCTTTGATTACGTTGAACATATGCTTACCGAGTTCGACGAACTCGCAGGTGATCGTGCGTTTGCCGATGATAAGGCACTGGTTGGTGGTATTGCGCGTCTTGATGGTCGTCCTGTGATGGTTATTGGCCATCAGAAAGGCCGTGAAACCAGAGAAAAAGTACTGCGTAACTTTGGTATGCCTAAGCCGGAAGGTTACCGTAAAGCCTTACGCCTAATGAAAATGGCAGAGCGCTTTAAAATGCCGATTATCACGTTCATTGATACTGCGGGTGCATACCCAGGTGTTGGTGCCGAAGAACGTGGCCAATCAGAAGCGATTGCAACCAATCTAAAAGCCATGGCTGGTTTAACCGTGCCAGTGATCTGTAACGTTGTTGGTGAAGGTGGATCGGGTGGAGCATTGGCGATTGGTGTCGGTGACTGCGTTAATATACTGCAATACTCAACGTACTCGGTGATATCACCGGAAGGGTGTGCATCGATACTATGGCGTGACTCAGACAAAGCCCCACAAGCGGCTGAAGCGATGGGCATGACGGCAGATCGCTTAAAAGAGCTTGAGCTTGTCGACAATATTATTGAAGAGCCACTAGGCGGCGCACACCGTGATCCTGTTGCTATCGCAGGTTCACTGAAAGCGCAGATTCTAGCAACGTTAGCTGAACTTGATGCACTAGATACTGAAGCACTACTTGAGCGCCGTTACCAACGCTTGATGGGCTACGGTTACTGCTAAACCTTGCGATACGTATAGGTATCTCTGAAAATCAGATATTAACGGGTCAGCGATTTCGCTGGCCCGTTTTTTTATCCATTTTGTTCAACGTTGAATTTGGTATCATGTCCAACGCGTTTTTTATTGGATCCCCTCATGCTTTACACCCATCTAACCAATGAACTTCAAATCCACCAGCCGTATACCACTCACTTTATCCTTGCACTAAGTGGCGGGATGGACTCTCGAGTACTACTGCATTTGATGGGGCGCTATTTAAAGGACAACCCTCATGTACATTGCCATGCTGTACATGTGCACCATGGCTTGAGCCAGCATGCCGATCAATGGGCAGGGCAGTGCTTAGCGTGGGCGAAAGAGGCAAGTATTCCATGTGTTGTAGAGCGTGTGGTGCTTGATCTTGGTAAGGGTAAAAGCTTAGAGCAAGAGGCACGTGTTGCCCGCTATGAAGCATTAGCGAAGCATATACAGCAAGGCAGTACACTGTTAACGGCTCAACATGCTGATGATCAGCTTGAAACCGTGTTACTTGCGCTTAAGCGAGGTAGTGGCCCTGCTGGACTGTCTGCTATGCCTGCGTTAACACCGTTTGCTAAAGGCGAGCACTGGCGACCTTTGCTTGGGGTGACCCGGGGTGATGTTGAGCAATACGCGGCATTGCAGCAGTTACAATGGGTTGAAGACGAAAGTAATTGTGATCAGCGTTATGACCGTAATTTCTTACGCCATAGTGTGACGCCTCTACTGACTGAGCGCTGGCCTGGAATACGAAAGTCGGTAGTGCGCAGTGCTGCATTGTGTGGTGAGCAAGAGGCATTACTGCAAGAATTGTTGGCAGATAAATTAGCCCATGCGTTACATCCAGATCAAAGCTTAAGCATTGCGGGATTAGGCAGTGAGCGACAAGGGAAAGCACTGATACGTCAATGGCTCTCTTTGCAAAAAGTACTGATGCCTTCTCAAGCCCAACTTGAACAAATATGGCACAACGTTATTTTGGCAAAAGCGGATGCTAACCCTAAACTTTGTTGGAGCCAATATGAGGTACGCCGTTTCGAGCAGCGCTTGTATCTTCTGGAGCAATGGCCTGATGTGAGCTTGCAGGTACTAACGTGCCAACTCGAGCAGCCATGTTGTTTACCGCATGATTTAGGGACGGTGACGTTAGCGAAAAGTGAACATGGCACATTGCGGTTGCCAGCAAAAAATGAGCCTGTGACGATTAGGTTCGAGCCCGCTGGGTTGGCTGTTCAGCCTGTTGGCCGAGTCGGTAAGCGTAAGCTTAAAAAACTGTTTCAAGAATATGGCGTCCCAAGCTGGAATCGACGCCGAACCCCGTTGTTGTTCTATGGTGAGGCGCTAGTTGCGGTTGCTGGATTGTTTGTTGTTGAGGGTTTTGCAGGTAATGATTGTGACTTAGAGTGGCGTAATTCTGCATTCAAGGTGCAATGTTAAGTGAAAAAAGGCACAATTTAATTGGCTCTATCGTGACTTAGATGCTTAGTTACGATTGAAGTGTATGGATAACAAACAATAAGAAAAGAGGACCTGATGAAGAAAGTTTTTGCGATAGCAATGTTAGCAGCCGTAGTTGCCAGTCCAGTAATGGCGGCAGGTGACGCCGATGCCGGTAAAGCCAAGGCGGCAGTATGTGCCGCCTGCCATGGAACAAATGGTATTGCTGTGATCCCTGGTTACCCAAACCTAAAAGGGCAGAATGAGCAATATCTTGTGAATGCCTTAAAAGCGTATAAAAACAAAGAACGTACTGGCGGGATGGCTATGGTTATGCAGCCGCAGGCATCAATGCTCAATGATAATGATATTGCCAATGTCGCCGCTTATTTTGCAAAAATGTAAAAACGCCGCCTCGATATAGCCAATACATTAAAGACCGTACAAAGACCTTTAAACGGGTGTTTGCTGCGGTTTTTTTATGTCGATAATAACTGTAAAGCAAAATTTCCATCTACCTGTTCATCTTTCATCCAAATGAATCCTCTACGGTTGCGTAAAAAGTCAGAACACATTATTGTACTAGCACGCTGATACGTTAATGTTATTTAGGAGTCATTATGAGTAAACCATCCACACTTGGGGGCGCGTGTATTATCGCCAGTGTTTGTGTTGGGGCAGGCATGCTTGGGTTACCAAGCGCGGGTGCGGGTGCGTGGACGTTATGGAGTGTGGTTGCCATTTCTGTCACGATGATCATGATGACGTTGTCCGGATGGTTACTGTTAGAAGCACTTAAGCATTACGAGTTTAAATCCTCATTTAATACTGTCACTAAAGACTTGCTAAGCAAAAAAGTTAATTTTATTAATAACTTATCGCTTTATTTTGTAGGTGGCATTCTGCTCTATGCGTATATTTCATCATCAGGTATGATTTTTAGTGAAATACTAGGTGTCACGCGTGAATTGGCTTCTGTTTTGTTTGTTGCAGTCTGCTCGGCCTTTGTCTTGCACTCTACCCGTGCGGTGGACCGTATTTCTATTGTGCTGATCCTATTTATGATCATCAGTTTTGTGCTGGGTATTTCTGGTTTGGCTTCGAATATCAGCGTGCCGGTGCTGTTTGAACAAGGCCAGCTTGAAACCCCTTACTCGGCCTATGCGTTAGCCTTGTTGCCCGTCGCGTTAACGTCATTTGGCTACCACCATTCGGTGAGCACGATGCGTGATTACTACCAAGATGAGTACATAGCCAAAAAAGCCATTCTTGGCGGTACTGTCATAGCCCTTACGTTCTATTTGGGGTGGGTGATCAGCATTTTTGGCAATGTACCCCGTGAGGCGTTTGGTCCTGTTGTGTCAGCTGGTGGTGGTGTGGATGCCTTGATGTCAGCACTTACTTCAGCGATAGATTCAAATAGCATTAAACAAGCACTGCATATATTCTCGATTGCCGCAATTGTCTCATCTTTCATCGGTGTTGGTCTGGGTGTGTTCGATTACTTGGCTGACTTCTTTGGCTTTGGCGATACCAAGCAAGGACGACTAAAAACCTGGGGGGTGACCTTTGTTCCGCCATTGGTGTTCTCGTTAGTTGCACCGTTTGGTTTTGTCGCTGCGATTGGTCTGGCTGGCGCTGCTGCTACAATTTGGACCTGTATTATCCCTGCGATATTGGCAAAAACATTACGTCAAAGAGTACCTGAACAAGAAGGATTTGTAGTACCTGGCGGGAATGTGACGATTTATGTAGTGATCGCGTTCGGGGTACTGACGGCCGCCTTCCATATGCTGGCGATGGCGAATCTACTGCCTGTCTTTAAAGGCTAGATTAACGGGAAGTAAACACTGAGTCATGTATTAGTACAATAAAAAACGGAAGCCTTGGCTTCCGTTTTTTTTCTTATATATGGTATCTAACTTTATTTATATTTGGTGATAACTTCGCGGTATTAGCGAAACTGCTTGGCTTCCGGCAGGTAATCAAACCCCGCACCGGCGAGTTTGGTTATCAGCTTGTCTTTATCGAGATCGTAGTATTTGACCAAGTTATCCAGATCGCCAAATTCATCGCGGATCTTCATGTTGACGATACTCATCAGCATGACAGGATCCATGCTCTCAAAGTTGTTCAAATCCATTAGACGTCCTCGTGATCGCTCATCAATAAGTTAGCGGCAGCAAAAGCGGCGCGGTCACGCACATCTTTTGGTAGCTCCTCATTCGCGGCAATAAAGTCGAGGGTTTTGACTGCACAATGAATCGCATTTGGGATGTAGCCCAGTTCGCCACCGCCAATTTGGGCGTAAGTCATACGGATCAGTTCACAGCACTCAAAAACTTTCATTGGGTTTCCTTACATAAACAGTGATTTCGTCAGTATGTTTGTTTTGGAAAGAGAAAGATCAAACAAGACTGATGAAATAACTATCGCTTTCACTATACCAGATTGATCGGAGGTGGGCAGTAAAGGTGGTTTGAAGTGGTTACTTATTGCGCTTATGACTATATAAATGGCGGTCAGCTCGATCAACCAATAACGTACTGCTATCACCTTTTTGGTAGGCGCTAAAACCACAAGAGTAACCGATTTTTAGCGTGCGTAGAATCGCATCTTCAGCCATGAACCGATCGACCCGTTGGATCACATGAGCGGCTGATTTATCTGTCGCTGGTTGAAGAAGCACGGCAAACTCATCGCCACCAATACGGTAGCAGCGATCTGAAGCGCGTACTGAATTTTTAATTAGGCGTCCAAAATGGCGAATGACTTTGTCACCGTCAGGGTGGCCAAAACGGTCATTCACTTGCTTGAAGTTATCCAAATCAAACATGACCATCACCAGCCCAACATTGCGTCGCTCACTGATCGCAATAGCATGGGTAATGTCTTGCTCGAAACAGCTACGGTTACCAAGCCCAGAGAGGTAATCACGCAGTGCCATGTTTTTGACGCGGCGGTATTCAATGGCACTCATTAAAGGGCCAGCAAATAGGCGGTGGTATGTATGAAGAAGGTTTACTTCATCTTTATCAAGCGGGTAAGGGGTACAGTATTGTAATTTACCAAGCTCATTTGCACTAAAGCGGAGGATAAAGGTTTGACGGTACTCGGTTGCTGAGCCGCGTCGTACTGGGGTTGTCGTGTCATCAAACTCCCAGATCAAGCGGCTAATATCAATTTGCTTTTCGACTTCTCGGGCGAAGATTTCAAATAACACAGTAAGATCAAGTTTCCCCTGTAGCTTTTGCAAGATCAACAGGCGCTGATCAGCCCCAAGGGGTTTTTTCCTTGGTTTATGTTCATCTGCCAGAATGTTGTTCCAGAGGCTCAGATCCATATTAGCGTCAAATAAATGTTAGGAAGATTACTATAGGCAAAAATTAAGCCATTTCAATAGCTAGGTAACTTTTTTGTTAATTATTAACTGTTTATTTCAAAAAATCACGAAGGCTCGACTCTTTTTCGAGCGTATCTTCATAGCCCATATTGATAAGGGCTTGTATATAGGCTGGCTCAAATAAGATATAGCTAGTGATTGCGGCATCATCTTTTGGGCTGATCCCCGCGAGCCGCATAAGCGTTCGTGTCATGGGGGGAAGCTGGCAATAATAGTCTTGCGCTAAGGGCTCGAATGATTGGCTTGGTGATAAGTGAATATGATTGACAACTTTCATTCCTTGATCACGTTGAGCATCAAGCGGAAGGTGAGACAGCAAAGAATTGGTGCGTGATAGGTTTTCAAGATCTGCGGTCAGGGTATCACTGAATATGGTGTCCATGAGATGGCCACCCAATGTTGCCAGCCCTGGCGCTCGGGTATGATCACGCTTATCGAGTTTTTGATTGATTAAGTCGATGATCAGTATTTTATCAGCGCCCATTTTAAGCGAGGGACGTAGCGGGGCGAGTTGGTGAATAGAACCATCACCGTAATAAGCTCGGCCTATGCGCGTCGCGGGAAAAACAAGGGGGATGGCTGCGGATGCTAATAAATGCTCAGTGCTGATCAGTGCACGCCGCCCTTTTGACTTGGCGCGGTCCCACTCGCTAATTGCCTGCTGCCCTTGGAAAAAGCTGACAGAGTGTCCGCTCTTATAGCTTGAAGCCGTGATAGATATTCCGTGTAAATTACCCGCGGTTATTTGTTTTTCAAGGCGGTGATAATTATTAACCTGATTAAGTAATTGGCGCAATGGACGGTTATTGAGTAAACCAAATGGTGGCCTTTCATGATGTGATGATTGTAAACGGGCAAACCATTGGTTAGCGAGGTACCCTGTCATACCGGTAGGGCTCGTTTTGAAAATACGGCGGCTATGAAGGCGTGACCAAATCCATTCGAGCTTCTTTACGCCAAGCCGAAAGCAAGACGCATAACTGGCAATCGAAATTGCATTGATTGCCCCAGCAGATGTCCCACAATAGATACTAAAAGGGCTATGGTGAACGCGAGGGTACCACTCGGAAATGGCTTTTAATACGCCAACTTGGTAAGCCGCTCTGGCTCCCCCACCTGTCAGTAATAAACTGATCTTTGGCTGTTCCTTTGCCATTTATTATCCTTGTAATGCGCCTACTTATAACTATACACCGAACCTGAAGAAGGTGTTTATCCGCAAAAGAGCTTGTGAGTGATGTCCATAAAAAGAGGCAAAAAAAAGCCTCCATATAGGAGGCTCTCGAATCAGTTCTAATTGAGGTTAAGCAATTTTTTGCTTAACTAGCTCAACGATATCTGTAATAGCAACAGCTTCTTTAGTACCAGCACGACGGTCTTTGTATTCCATCTCGCCGTTTTCTAGACTGCGGTTACCAATAACGATGGTGTGAGGAATACCGATCAGTTCGTGATCTGCAAACATTACACCTGGGCGTTCTTTGCGGTCATCGAATAACACTTCGATACCCGCAGCGGTTAGATCAGCGTAAAGCTTTTCAGCGGCTTCTTTAACTTCTGCAGACTTCGCCATGTTCATTGGCACGATAGATACCTGGAACGGTGCAATCGCAGCAGGCCAGATAATACCGTTGTCATCGTGGTTCTGTTCGATAGCAGCAGCGACAACACGGGTACAACCAATACCGTAACAGCCCATCTCCATGATAGTGTTCTTACCATCAGGACCAAGAACCGATGCGTTCATTGATGTCGAGTAGTTGTTACCTAGCTGGAAGATGTGACCAACTTCGATACCACGTTTTAGTAGAAGTGTTCCTTGGCCACATGGGCTTGGATCGCCTTCAACGACGTTACGTAGGTCTTCAACTTGACCTAGTTCAACGTCACGACCCCAGTTAATACCGAAGTGGTGTTTATCGTCGATGTTAGCACCTGCACCGAAATCACTCATTACCGCAACAGAGTGGTCAACGATGAATGGTAGATCAAGACCGACAGGGCCTAGAGAACCTGGGCCAGCACCGATCAATGCACGGATTTCTTCTTCCGTTGCCATTTCCAGAGGTGAAGCCACTTCTTTTAGGTTTTCAGCTTTGATTTCGTTTAGCTCGTGATCACCGCGGATGATCAGGGCGACAAGATCAGCATCAACTTCATCTGAAGCTTTAACAAACAGTGTTTTGACTGTTTTTTCGATAGCGATATCGAACTGCTCAACCAACTCGGCAATGGTTTTTGCGTTTGGTGTGTCAACCAGCGTCATTTCAATTGTTGCATCAGCACGTGCCGCTGTTGGTGCGACAGCTTCAGCTTTCTCGATGTTCGCTGCGTAGTCAGACTCGGTAGAGAAGGCAATAAGATCTTCACCGCTCTCTGCAAGTACATGGAACTCGTGCGAACCAGAACCACCGATAGAGCCGGTATCAGCCAATACTGGGCGGAAATCTAGACCCATACGGCTGAATACGTTGCAATATGCTTGGTGCATTTCTGCGTACGTTTCTTCTAAACTTTCTTGGTTTAGGTGGAACGAGTATGCATCTTTCATGATGAACTCACGAGAGCGCATTACACCAAAACGCGGACGTACTTCATCACGGAATTTAGTCTGAATTTGATACAGGTTCAGCGGAAGCTGCTTGTATGACTTAACTTCGTTGCGAACCATGTCGGTGATCACTTCTTCGTGCGTCGGACCTAACACAAACGGGCGATCGTGGCGGTCAGCGATACGTAGGAGCTCGGGACCGAACTTGTCCCAACGGCCTGTCTCATGCCATAGATCAGCAGGCTGAACGACGGGCATAATCATTTCGACTGAACCGGCATTGTTCATTTCTTCGCGAACAATGTTTTCGACCTTACGCAGAACACGCAGACCTGTAGGTAGCCAGGTGTAAAGACCTGAAGCCAGCTTACGGATCATACCTGCACGTAGCATCAGCTGGTGGCTGATAACTTCTGCGTCGTTTGGAGTCTCCTTCAGCGTTGAAAGAAGATATTTACTGGTACGCATTGATGGTATCCGTTGGTTGATATAAAAGAGAATAAGGGGAGAATGCCCCAACCACTCAACGTGGTGATAACCGCATATACTACCAGCCATTTGGCTGTTCGCCAAAGGGAACAAGTGAGGGTACGAGGAATCTTTTAGCTGAGCTTAGCCTTTTCTAGTGAAGTCACCTGCACTTGTTCGCAGTTGACTGTGAATTTTACATTGTAGTCAAATAAATGCACGGCGTACTCTTTGGGGTCGGCTTTGCCTTTTTTATAGGCGGGGCGAGGATCTTGCGCCAGCACTTCTTCAATTACTGCACGTTGTTGTTGATGCTCATTGAGCTGTACTTCTACTTGTGCCGAAAAGACAACGGGTAAGGTGTCTGGCTGCTCGGTAGCAAATCCACCTTGTGCCTCAGGTAAGCTGTCTGAGTAAGGGATATAAGGCTTGATATCAACAATTGGTGTGCCGTCAACTAAGTCTACGCCCCCGAGCTCGATGATCACATCACTGCCTTGCTGGCGAACCCCTTTTAACTCTACCGCAGACATGCCGATACCGTTAGGACGAAAGGTTGCTCTACTAGCAAAAACGCCAATACGTTCGTTGCCACCAAGCCGAGGCGGCCTGACGGTTGGCCGCCAACCGGCATCAAGGTTTTGATCAAACAGGAAGAGTAGCCACAGATGGCTAAATTGCTCAAGACCTCGAACCGCTTCAATCACATTAGCTTCCCCTTGGAGGACGATCTCTGAGCGTGCACTAGGAACGAGTCCGGGCTGGCGTGGTACGGCAAACTTTTCTTTATAAGGGGAGCGGATAACACCGATCGGTTCAATTTGGTATGACATAACAATTTTGGCCAGTGGGGGAATGCGCAGAACATAGCATTATGGCCAAGGCAAAAAAAGCCCTAGCATAAGCTAGGGCAATTCAATATCAGATAGTACCGTTAAGAGGGAGATTACCAACCCTTAACCACACCACCTTGGAAGATTTCTTGCGCAGCGGTATAAACGGTATCTGACTGATACGCTTTGATGAACGTCTGCACATTTTCTGCATTTACGTTATCTTCACGAGCAACAATCAGGTTAACGTATGGTGAGTCTTTATCTTCAACAAATACACCATCACGCTCTGGCGTTAGATTGATGCTGCTTGCGTAAGTGGTGTTGATAATCGCAAGTTGAACATCATCTAAAGAACGCGGTAGCTGAGCGGCTTCCAGTTCAACAATTCTTAGGTTTTTCGGGCTTTCAACAATATCCAGTACTGTTGCGGTTAGGCCTGCACCTTCTTTTAGCGTTAATAGACCTTGTTGCTCAAGTAGTAGCAATGAGCGACCAAGGTTAGTTGGGTCGTTAGGCACTGCAATTTGATCGCCATCTTTTAGTTCATCAAGTGATGTGATTTTGCTTGAGTAAGCGGCAATTGGGTAAACAAAAGTATTACCTGCAACGGCAAATTTGTAGTTGCGGTCAGTGATTTGCTGCTCAAGGTATGGCTTGTGTTGGAAAGCATTAACATCAATAGAGCCTTCTTCCAGCGCTGCGTTTGGTGAAACGTAGTCGGTGAAAGTGATAAGCTCAACATCAAGGCCGTATTTATCTTTGGCTTCTTTTGCTGCCACTTCAGCAACTTGTGCTTCAGCACCCGCCATAACCCCAACTTTTATTTTGCTGTTATCGATAACGGCTTCTTTGTCGCCACAACCAGCTAGTACTAGCGCAGATGCTAGGCCTGCAACAGCAAAAAGATTCTTCAAGTTAAACGCCATGTTATTTCTCCTTAAATTGGGGTTTTCCGTAATTCTAGATAGTAATTGTCTTTTATATATCTTTTAAATCGTGTTCTTTTAGCGATGATCGAAACGCTTAACGAGGTGATCGCCAGCAGATTGAATAATCTGCACCAAGATGACCAGCATGACCACGGTGATTAACATGACTGTGCCATCGAATCGCTGGTAGCCATATCGGATACCGACATCGCCAAGGCCGCCACCGCCAACCGTTCCCGCCATCGCTGAATAGCTGACAAGGGTAACCAGTGTAATCGTAACTGCATTAACAATACCCGGTAATGCTTCAGGCAATAGTACCTTGCTGATGATTTGGCTTGGTTTTGCTCCCATAGCTTGCGCGGCTTCAACTAAGCCTGTTGGTACTTCAAGGAGTGCGCCTTCCACTAAACGGGCAATAAAAGGAATTGCACCTACGGTTAGCGGGACGATAGCCGCAGCGGTACCGATGGAACTACCGACAACGAAGCGGGTAAAAGGAATGATTGCCACAAGTAAGATAATAAACGGGATCGAACGGCCAATATTGGTCACGATACCGAGTACTTTGTTTACGAATGGATTTGCCAGCAAACCGTTTTCTTTGGTTAGGTGCAGTGCAACGCCGACAGGGATACCGATCAAAAAGCCAATAAGTCCTGATACAAAAACCATTACCAGGGTTTGGCCTAGGGCATCAATTAGCAGTTGAACGAGACGTTCGTTTTCTGTCCACCAGGTTACAACAGATTCAAGCAACATAACCTAATACCTCTACATTGACTTTATGATCACGAAGGAAGGCAATGGCCTGTTCCGCAGCTTGCTCGGTACCGAATAATTCAGCCAACATAAGGCCAAATTTAACGCCTCCAGCATAGTCCATATCTGAACTTAGAATACTGATATCAATATTAAACTCACGGGCAACTTGTGATATCAACGGCGCATCTACCGACGCACCAGTAAACTCTAAGCGTACTAATGGGTAGCTGTTATCGATACGGGTTTCAACCATGCGTGCACGGTAATCTTCAGGAATTGAGAGATCTAGCGTAGAACGGATAAACTCACGTGCAAGGGCTGTTTTGGGGTGAGCAAAGATATCACCGACAGGGCCTTTTTCGACCAGCTCACCATCTCCGATAATTGCCACTTGTGAACAAATACTTTTGACCACGTCCATTTCATGGGTAATAAGCAAAATGGTTAGGTTTAATTTACGGTTGATTTCTTTGAGTAACTCTAAAATAGACTGAGTTGTCGCTGGATCAAGTGCGCTGGTGGCTTCATCACAAAGTAGTACTTTCGGATCAGAAGCCAAGGCACGCGCAATGGCAACCCGTTGCTTTTGTCCGCCACTTAAATTTGATGGATATGTGTCGCTTTTATCGGCTAAGCCTACGAGTGTAAGAAGTTCATTGACCTTCATCTCGATGGCATCTTTTGACGCGCCAGCCAGTTCTAGTGGTAACGCGATATTCTTGAAAACGGTACGGGATGAAAGCAGGTTGAAATGTTGGAAAATCATGCCAATTTTTCGGCGAGCTTGGGTTAGCTCTTGGCTTGATAGCATCGTAAGATCGGTGCCATCAACAATGACATGACCGCTAGTTGGTTTTTCCAAAAGGTTAACACAACGGATCAGGGTGCTTTTACCTGCACCGGAAGAGCCTATTACGCCGAAGATCGTGCCTTGTTCAATGGTAAGGTTAATATCACGCAGCGCGTGGATCTCCCTTTCCCCCTGATAGAACACCTTGTTAACTCTATTTATTTCTATCATTGTTCATCCTGAATCATATGCCGTATATGTTATTACTTATCGTGAAGCGTTAATGGCATATTGTCATGTTGTTTTATGTGTTTGCATTATTTTTATCACGTGAGATAACAGTTAGCTAACCTCATCTATTGCGTTGATGCTATGGGCTAAGACAAATGAAGTCAATAGATATTTTTACGTCTAGACGTCCAAACGGCTTTGTGGCTATTTTGATTCAATGATTACTGAAATTGAATAACTGAGCAGCAACGGTGATAAAGAGGTGAATCCAGCTGCGACCCATGTCATAATTTGACGACTACAATACAGCTAGACAGAGGGCTGACGCTTGGCTAAACCAGCAGTTTTTATCGATCGTGATGGTGTGATTAATGTTGATCATGGTTACGTACATACCGTGGATGACTTCGAGTATGTTGAAGGTGTCTTTGATGCCTGCAAACAGCTAAAGGCGATGGGGTATATGCTTGTTCTGGTGACCAACCAAGCTGGGATCGCTCGAGGCATGTATACCGAAGATGACTTTCTAACCTTGACGGAGTGGATGGACTGGAACTTTGTCGATAACGGTGTTGAGTTCGACGGTATTTATTATTGCCCGCATCACCCAACGGAAGGCAAAGGTGATTACCTGCAAGACTGTGATTGTCGTAAGCCAAAGCCGGGCATGTTCATTTCAGCCCGTGATTTCTTGAAAATCGACATGGCGAACTCGGTGATGATTGGCGATAAAGCTGATGATATGGAAGCGGCTGCAGCGGCAGAAGTAGGGACTAAAATTTTGGTTCGTACGGGCAAGCCAGTAACTGAAGCGGGTGAGAGTATCGCGACTGTTGTGCTTGATAGCGTAGCAGATGTACCGACATGGTTGGCAGCACGCTAACTGCACGGTGACGTTGCTATATAAGAAGGTCGCTGAGGCGGCCTTTTTTATGGGCTAAACATTGGCGAATTACGCCATAATATGACTATATATTCACCACTGTTTATTTTCTTCATAAATGCTTTCCTTTATTTCCCTTTTGTTTCAGAAGCTTAATCCTTGGCATGTAAACTGCAATGTCTCAGTTTCTAATACTGGGAATGTAAGGAGAGAGACATGAATACAATAGCTGCTGGTTGTTTGGTGCTGTTTTCGACGATAAGTACCGCTTATGCACACGCCGATGAGAAGAGTGATGTACGGTGGCATGATGATCTTAACGTTGTAATGGCCGAACAAAAACGCGCTGTTGTTGAGTCGTTAAATGCAAAAAATCGTTATCAGGTCGTAATGTCGCTACAGCAATCCCATCAACAAATGATGAATGACGCTCTGATATCTCGCTCGGAAGATCCTATCTATGATACTCAGCCACGTATAGAGCAACCGGATACGGATAAAATCGAGATAGCGAGTAAGTAAACATATCGAGTAGAGATAAAAAACGGGAAGCTAATGCAGTGCAAAAGCTTCCCAAAAGAGTGTGACTGACTCACACACAGATCATTGGTAATCGTTGAAAGGTTAGCTTTGATCTTTTAGAAATGTTATCCACGGTATGGCTGCAGATTTCATTTCTTTTGATTTCGCAGCGGACTGCATCGCTTGCAAAGCACGGCTTGGTTGTTCAAGCTCAAAGTAAGCCATACCTCTCAGGTAGGCCAATTCAGCGTTATCATCCGAAGTAGCATTAGCAACAACGCGTTGGGTAAATACAGTTGCTTGTTGGTATTGCTGGGCTTGTATCATCAAACGGGTAATTTTCAGTTGCGCTTTTGCCGTTTGCTCAAGTTCGAAAGCGTGCTGGTACGCTAAAATAGCACTATCGATTTCCTTTGCTTGCTGCCAAAAGCTTGCCAGTCGCTCAATATTTTCCTTTGATTGAGTGACACGGCCTGTATCCATTTCAGCTTGCAGTGTTTTCGCTGCACGATAAGGGATCCCACGGTAGGCCTGGAAATTCACTAAACGCAGTATTTCTTTCTCACTCTCTAAGAGATCGAGTTTGTAAGCGGCTTCGAGAGTTGCTAACGAATTTCGCTCTTGGTTTAGCTCCATATAAATGCCTGAGAGCTGCATCCAGTAGCGCTTCTTCTGTGGGTACTTGTTGGTCAGCGTTTTTAGTACCCCTGCGACACTTTTAAACTGCTTCAATTCGTAATGCGATGCCATCAACAGTAAGTACCACGATTCACTGGGTGATGGACTCATTGCGATTGCTTGCTTCACCGGTGAGATGGCACTTTTATAGTCTTCCAATTGAACATAGGCGCTGGCCAGCGTGATGTAGGCATGGGCTTGTGGTTTCTCCTCTGTTGTTTCTGCCACTTTAAACCAGTGCTTCATGGTCTTAACCGATTGCTTAAACTGCTCTTCGGCTAAATACAACTGGGCCAAGCTATAGCGAACTTGCTGGGCAACGGGCACTGGAAGCGCGTCAAGGGCTAATGACTTTGCAAAGTACTCTGCTGCTTTCGGGTAATTATCACGCAATGAATATAAAAAACCCATTTGCTGTAGCAGTACAGCGCGGTCATATTTCTTGGCCTTGGTTCCCTCTAGTGCATCGCTTAGTTTCTCTATGGCGTCGTTGTAGCGTTCTGTCGCGATTAACTCCTGTACTTTATTAACGGTTCGAAAGGTGCGGTCACTGAGTTCAGGGCTGCTCTTGGCCACGGCCGGAGCCGCAAGGGCTCCGACTAGCAAGATCAATGAAGCCAGCAAATGTTGATAGTATTTCTGCATTGTGACTCCTTAGTTGATTGAGAACTCAATTTCCTGAGACAAACGTGCGCTTACAGGTTTTCCATCAACCTGTTTGGGTTTGAATGTCCATTTGGATACCGTTTTTCTGGCCGCTTTTCCAAGACCTAAACGGCGGGGATCTTCTTTTAAGACTTTGACATCTTCGACCGAACCACGGGCATTGACTGTAAATTCGAGTAATACCACGCCACTTTCAATACCAGCTCGGGCTGCTTTACGCGGCATTTGCGGCTGGAAAGTTGCCAGAGGAACGGGGCCGCCATTTCCGGCTAACTTCGCCCCGCCGCCTTGGCTGTAATGACCAAGTACTGAACCGCCTGTTACATTTACTGGAAGGTCCAGTTTGGGCATATCCATAGGGATTTGCTCCATCACTGGTTTCACCGTTGAGGTGACCTTCATTTCAGGCGGCGGTGGTGGCTTTTTCGGTGGTGGCGGCTTGGGTAGCTCGCGTTTTTTCTCCTGTACTTTTTCTTCTGATTTAACGCGAATGAAATCAACCATTCTCAGGTCATCATTCGACGCTAGCTCGTGACGCTCTTTATTAACGAGCTTGTCCATCCCCCAGAACAACCCAAGGGAGACAACGAGCGCCAGTGCTAATGAGGCCAGATACCGCATAAGCTTAATCCTTATTCGTTGCGGCGATGGAGATGCTTTGTACACCGGCCATTCTTATCTGGTCCATGACTTTCACGACGATACCGGATTTGGCCTCTTCGTCAGCTTGGATCACAACAGCACCGTCTGGGCTCTCTGCGCGTAGGCGTTCAATATTCGCGCGCACGGCATCCACTTCGATTCGACGTTTATCAACCCATACATCCCCGGCGGCGCCTACTGCAACCATGATGTTTCCTTTTTTCACGGTCTGCGCAGTGTTGGCGCTTGGGCGATTGACATCAATACCGGCTTCTTTAACAAAGGACGTTGTGACAATAAAGAAGATCAACATAATGAACACGATGTCGAGCATCGGTGTCATATCGATGGCTGCTTCGTCACTGCTTTCGCTGCTATAGCGTCTTTTCATGACTTATACCTCTAAATTCCGTTTATTTAGGCAAAATGCTTTAATGTGTCTTCCAACTTTTGCGTGGAGACTTTAGCTAGATGGTCGAGCCGTGAGCTGAAAAACAACCCAGATAATGATGCGACCATGCCAGCAAGCGTTGGGATTGTTGCCTTTGATATTCCCGAGGCCATTGCTCGGGGGCTTCCTGTTCCTATGATTGCCAGAATATCGAATACCTGGATCATTCCCACCACCGTGCCGAGTAACCCTAATAGCGGGCACAACGCGATAAGCACTTTGATAACGGGTAATCCACGTTTATTTTCGATGTCTTGGATCGAGACTATCTCTTGGCGGATCATTTTGGCGTTCCAGCTTTGGTGCTCTGAGCGGGCAGCCCATTTAGCTTCCGCTTTTTTTATTGACCGCGGCAGTACTGCGGCAAAGTAAAACCAGCGTTCAAGCAATACAGTCCAGAGCATCAGGCTAAGAACGAAGAGAGCCATTAAGACATCGCCGCCCATGCCGAGAAATCGTCGGATGGATTCCACTTCTTCAATTAACCACCACATAGTGCCTCCTTAGCTGTCGGCAGAATGCAGCTTTTCCTGATAGCGGGCGATAAAGCCTGCACTTTGCTCTTCCAATGTTTGTACTAAGCGGCGGCTCTTGCTATGGACAAGGGTATAGAAGAATAGCAATGGAATAGCGACAACAAGACCAAGCATGGTGGTAACCAGCGCTTCTGAAATACCGCCGGCCATCAGTTTTGGATCGCCAGTACCGAATAGAGTAATGGCTTGGAAAGTACCGATCATTCCCATGACTGTACCGAGTAGACCAAGTAATGGGGCGACCGAGGCAAAGAGTTTAATTGAGCCGACAAAGCGTTCAATGCGAGGCGCATTACGTAAAATTACCTCATCAAATTTAGCTTCAAGATCTTCGAGGTTATTACCGCTATGTCCAAGGTAAGCCTCCATAATTTCACCTAGAGGATTACCATTGATAACGCTTTCAGATTTGGCTTGTTTACTCATCTTGCGGCTAATAATTGTTAGGCGGAAGTAGCAAAAGATAGCAATAATTGCGCCTATCGCACCCATACCTAATATTACGTAGCCAACTAAACCACCTTGATCTACACGCTCCTGTACGGTTGGGCTTTGAACCAACAGAGACAGAATGACGCCGCGAGAAGGGTCGATAAACAATGGCTCATAGCTATTGTTTGCACTTTCAAAGTCAGGCACGTTACGCATGATGTTCTTGCTTGGCTGGCGTGATAGCTCTTCAAATTTTCCGGTTTGCGGTACATAGGTGATGTATTTACCGTCTGAAATGGCATTGAATTCACCGATCAGCGTAACGTCTTGAACGGCTTCTTTACCTTCGCCGTAAACGACCGTTGCTGGGGTGGTGGTGGTGTCACCAGAAACAACCACTTGTTGTAGAATAGTGTGCCAGAAGGCTTCTAGCTCAAGTGTTGATGGTAGCTCCTTGCTTTCGGCAAGTTTGGTGAGTAACGCATTTCGCTCAGGAAATTGGACTGCATTTTGTGATGCCGCAAACAGCCCTTTAAATTCCCCTGCATACTGGCGAACAACACCAAACATTTCACCTAGCGTACCAGAGCGTTGGCGTAGGGTTTCCGTTAATACGGTGAGCTCTTTATCGTTGCTATCAAAGGTTGCTTTGAGCTGATCGCCTCGCTGAGTCTCTGCTAACAATTCTGCCTTGGCTTGTTTCAGTAGCGCGGCTTGGTCGTTGCGGTCGATACGGAACTCAGCTTCTCGAAGCTTGCTTTCTTTTGATTCAACAATGCTATTAGATTTTACCGATTTTAATAACTCAGCCAGTGATGTTGGCGTTTCGGCTTGTGTGGGGCTAGCTAAAAGTAGCCCTGCAACTAAGGCTGCTGCCAGTGATTTGAATCCGTTCATTATCCTTCCTCCCCGGCAAAAACAGGTAGTTTGATCAGTGCTGGTGGTGCTTGTTTCTTGGCGATACGCAGCCCTTGCTGGACGGCAATACGGTAGCTTTGTGGCAGGGTTTCCCATTGGCGAGTTTGTTGATTCCACATTCCAGTTTCACCACCATCGGGTGATTGATAAAGCAGGGCGGTACGGCCAATGCGTAGGAAGTCGTAGGTAACAGTTTCGCCGTTACGCTCAAGGCTGGCTTTGTAAGATTCAATCGAACGGGAGAAGCCTTCTTCTATCTGATAGGCTTCCATTACTTTGCGGAATTTTTCTGAGGTGGTGACATCGGCGCGATCCATCAATTCTCGTAATTCATTGATCCGTAGTGCGCGCTCTTGAGATTGAAACGGCAAATCAAGCACCACAAACTCGTCTAAGGCATCAATCATTTTTAGTGTTAGTGGCACCACTTCCATTGCGGTTTGATCGATTTGCGCAATTTGACGATTCAGTGAATCCAGTTCACCTTGCTGGGAGTCGACCATCCGGCTAATTTGCGTGTTATACACGTTCATGCTGTCGATTTGGCGCAACAGGCCTTTGTATTCCGCTAGCATTGCTTCGGTGTCATCTGCGTATGTATCGATTTTAGTCTGTGAGGCTGCGGCAGACTTGTCTGCTTTGCTCTGGCTGGCAACGACCGAGCCAGTATTGGCCGCAAAGGCGGGTGCGCTGAGAGTGAGTATGGCGGCAGTGATTGCACTTACGCCAAAGTCCTTTAACGTCATAGTTACATCCTTGTCAAAGTGTTAGTCAGTCAGAAAAGGGCGCGAGCTGAACTCGCGCCTGATTGTTATTAGAATTTGACGTTGACATTGGCGTAGTAGAAACGCCCTGCTACGTCATAGGTGGTTGAGTCCGTATTTGCTGCAAGAGTATCTAGCATCAACGGTGGCTCTTTATCGAATAGGTTGTTGATGCCCAAAGATAGCTTGATATTGTCGTTCACAAGATATGAACCCGTGATATCGTGATAAACCACGGTTGGAACATTGAATTCATATTGGTCTTGATCAACCCCTGGTAGTTCGTAGGTTACGCTGTCAATAAGGCGTGTAGTCCAGTTGGCAGTCCAAAGTTCTTGCGATAAACCAAGGTTTAATGTTGAGCGGTACTGGGCAAAGTGGCCGATCTGATCACTGATAAACTTACCCGCGTAGTCGATAACGGTACCGTCAGGCTGTTCGACTTCGTATTTCAGTAGATAGGTGTTTTCCCAATTTGCTCTGAAGGTTAACTCGTCAAAGTCATAGCGGTAGCGAACGTTGAAGTCGATGCCGTCGGTTTTCAAGCCGCCAAGGTTGGTATAGCGCGCATCAATCGACCGAACATTGCCATTGTCAAAGCGGGTGATACTGTCACAATATTCGCCAGTGGCTTCACACTGATCGAGCATGAATTGGGGATCAACGTTATCTATCAGGTCTTCAAGCTCGATTTGCCAGTAATCAACTGTCATCGATAGGTTGTCGACAAAGGAAGGTGAGTAAACAAAACCAACTGATGCGGTATGGCCTTGCTCTGGCTTTAGGTCTTCATTCGAGCCGTATTGAACCGGGAACTGATCTCGGCCGGATGTATCTTGCCCTGATGAGTCGGTCAAATTATCGAAGCTCTCCTGCTGCCCACCGTAAAGCTGGCCAATAGATGGAGCCTTAAACACCTCTGAGTAAGTACCACGCAACATTAAATCGTCGAATGGTTGGTATAGTAGGCTATAGCCCATAGAGGTGTTACTACCAAACGACGAGTAGTCATCGTAGCGAGCAGAAACTTTGGCTTCTAAATATTCGGCAAACTGAACATCTGAAAGAAGAGGAATTAATAGCTCGCCATAGAGTGAATCTACCGAGTAAGTCCCCGATGTTGCAGACAGGGCGTTACCACTGGCATTACCTGATACTACAAGGGCGTCAGGCTGACTTTCGCCTTTTTCGGTGCGGGTTTGGTAACCAGCGGCGAAGGCAATTGTTCCCATTTCATAATCAAGAACATCACCCGTTACATTGAAGTCAATGACTTGTTGTTGGTTGAATCCAGTATCTTGGCGAGTAAAGGTAGTGTAATCCAGCGCCTCTTGACTAATGGTGCCGAAGATATCCATTGGCACACAGCCAGGAATGACGTTACCACCAGCATCTAGACATTGTCCATTTGATGAAGGCCCGAGTGCATTGTTCACCCGGTCTTTCATGAAGACATTGTTCTCTTGCTGTACCGTTTTGGTTTTACCCCAGTTAAAACTGGTATCCCATACCCAGCCATTAGAAAATTCACCATCCAGCGCGAATACGATGCGTGCAGTATCAGATTCAAACGCTCGGTTGCGTCCACCGGTTTCAACCATTCGACGGCGCCAGTCAACAATGTCTTCGCCTGTCGGGTTATATTCGTTGTCGGCAGAAATTGGGTTAAAGCCAGGAGTGAATGCACCAAACATAGGTTCTGCGGCTAATAGATAATCCGACTTCGAGTTGGCATAAAGTGCTTCGAATGAGGCAGTAACTGGACCCAAGTAATCATTTTCGGCAACGAGGTAATTACCGTTGGCACTCAAATAAAAACGCTCTGCTGGGCGCTTGAGGTAATTGTCTGGTGCGTAGTTATAAAGATCGGTTTCTGGGTTAAATGGGCGTAGAGCATTGCCGCCCTCAGGGCCAAATGTTTGGCCATCGTAGTAGCCCCAAGGAGTAGCAGAGCTGCCGCCAACAGAGCTGCCCCCAAATCCATCGTGATTTAAGTCTGTATTGGCAAAGCCACGATCACTGCCTTGGATTTTCTTTTCTTCGGTGTAACCTGCCGAGAACATTAGGCTACCACGGTCACTAGAAACGCCGGTTAGCATGGTGATTTCTGTTACTTGACCATCGCCTTTAGAGGTTTGTCCGGTTTTAACGCCAACTTCAAAGCCTTCGTAGCTTTGTTTGGTAATGATATTAACCACACCAGCGACAGCATCAGATCCATAAACCGATGAAGCGCCGTCTTTAAGAATTTCAATACGCTCAACCATGGCGGTTGGGATCATATTGAGGTCGACTGCTGCATCTGCGCCTGTACCACCGTTAACCATTCGGCGGCCATTAACCAGAACAAGGGTACGTTCTGCGGTAAGACCGCGCAGGTTGACTGTCGCAGCACCATTACTGCCGTTATTCATTGAGGTGCTTTGTACCGTTCCTGCTATAGCTGGGATTTGATTGAGGATATCGCCTAAAGAGACAAGGCCGGTATTTTCGATATATTCAGATGACAGCACTTGGACAGGTTCGGCACCTTCCATTTCAACCCGTGAAATACGAGAACCTGTTACTTTCATCTTCTGCAGTTTTTCAACTTGTTGCTCTTCGGCCTGCGCGATAGGGGCTGCTAATAATCCCCCCAGAGCGAGACTAATAGCCACCGATAGGGCTGTTGTCTTTTTATTCATCCTTGCTGCTCCATTTATTATTCTTCCTGCTTTTAATTTCGAGAGGTACTTAATTTTCGAAATAACCATTAACTTTTTGTTAACGGTGAGTCGCAAGATATACACGAAGCAAAAAGTTGAAGTCAAATGGGTGGATGATGGATGTGAAAATAACTAAAATAATATATATAACCAGAATTGTATAAATGTCGGTTTTTTATATTAACTAGTGGCAATATTTCGAGGTTAAATATTAAAAAGTAGTTGTGTTTTATTTGTCAGTGGATGTTGCAGCTATATATTAAGTAAGGTGTTAATACAGGTGTAATGATCTAAATATCAGTGCTAATGTGGTTTTTTATATTGAATGGTGAATTTTGTATTTTTATTCTTCATATTCTAATTTGGTATTTATTAATTATATCATTCAGTCCTTTTTTGAGATGGCTTGGCTGAAAATATATTTCAATATGGAATATTTAATTGTGATTATTTATTAAATAAAATGCGATTGACGTTGGAGTTAGATAGTTGTTGGTAATTTATAAAATGTTCTTTTAAAGTGAACTGTTTCAGATTTTAATGTTTTTTTAACGTGAAAAATTACCTATGGGATAAATGTGACAAAAATGGGTCAAAATAGTTAACCTTACTTGATGAAAGGAAGATTTAACTGTACATGTGGAGTTATAAGAAATAAGTGGTGTCGTTATTCGGCATGCATAACGCGAGATTGTTCAGGGTGAACAAGTGTTCGTAATGAGTAACTGCTGCAATGATTAGCTATTCTTTAATAGGTGAGTCTTTTGCCAGCCTCATGGAGTATTACGAATAGACATGGAGTGAGTGAATACATGCTGTCATATTTTCTACGTCGAATGGCATTGGTCATTCCAACGTTTATAGGGATCACAATCCTAATTTTTGCCATAACTCGGTTTGTGCCTGGAGGGCCTGTTGAGAGGATGCTTGCAAATATGCAGGCTCAAGGTGATGGTGCCGCTGCGATGACGTCTGCAGGAGGAAATACGGCGTTATCTGAGGATCAAATTGCCGATCTAAATGCTTTTTATGGTCTTGATAAGCCAGTATTTGAAGCTTATGCCGAATGGCTCAGTAAGCTGGTGGTCTTTGACTTTGGCGAATCAACACGTTATTACGAGCCCGTATCTGACATGATTGTAGAGCGTCTACCTGTCTCTTTGTTTTATGGTGGAATGACGTTTTTTATTAGTTACTTTATTTCTATTCCCTTAGGCTATTATAAAGCCATTAAACATGGCTCAGTGTTTGATTCTGGATCTTCTATTCTTATTTTTGTCGGCTACGCCTTACCAGGTTATGTGGTAGGGGTACTAATGATTACGCTATTCAGTTATCACCTAGAGTGGTTTCCGATGGGAGGCTTTGTTGGGGATGACTTTGATGATTATGAAACCGTTTATGAACAAGTAAAAGATCTCATGTGGCATGCGGTTCTACCGCTTATCTGTTATTTGATTGGTGATTTTGCCACCTTGACCATGACGATGAAAAATAACCTGATGGAAAACCTTTCCTCTGACTATATTCGTACAGCGATCGCGAAAGGACTGCCATTTAAGCAAGCGGTCCGTAAGCATGCCTTAAGAAATAGTTTAATTCCCATCGCCAGTCATTTTGGTAACTCTTTGTTGTTCTTTATGACAGGGGCATTTTTGATTGAGGTTATTTTTAATATCGATGGGATCGGGCTATTAGGTTATGAATCAATTATGGAACGTGATTACCCTGTTGTGATGGGTATTGTTGCTATCAACGCCATCATGTTGTTAATCGGTAATATCCTGTCGGATATTTGCGTGGCATTAGTTGATCCTCGTGTGAAATTTGGAGCGTAACATGTTCACTATAAACCCATTAACACAGAAGAAAATAAAACGCTTTAAAGAAATTAAACGAGGTTATTGGTCTTTTTTGATTTTAACGACGTTATTGCTACTTTCATTAGCTGCGGAATTACTTATTAATAGTAAGGCATTAGTAGTGAAATATAATGGGAGTTACTCTTTCCCTGTTTTCAGTGATGTACGGTTTGGACATGAATTTGGTCTAGGTTCTAGCAGTGAAGCGAATTACCGAGAGTTAAAAGTGTCTTTTGAACGAGATAGTGACAATTTCGTGATAATGCCAATCGTGCCTTGGAACCCTTATGAGCAAGACTTCAGTGGCGATTATCCACCAAATGCACCGAGCATTGATAATAAACACTACTTAGGTACCGATATTATTGGTCGTGATATTTTAGCTCGGCTTGTTTATGGCTTTCGAACAGCGATGGGGTTTGCGCTATTAACCATGGCAATATCTTACGCTATTGGGACCGCTGTTGGCTGTGCGATGGGCTTCTTTGGTGGGAAGTTTGATTTATTTGTTCAGCGGTTGATCGAGGTTTGGTCAATGGTGCCATTCTTATATGTCATTATGATTTTGGTTTCGATTATTCAACCGACTTTCACTCTATTTGTTGGGATCAATGTCCTTTTTGGTTGGATGGGAATGACATGGTACATGCGAACCATGACCTACAAAGAAAGTGCGAGAGAGTACGTCATGGCCGCAAAAGCAATTGGTGCATCAACAGGACGTATTTTATTTAAGCATATACTCCCAAATACCATGGTTATGATTGTCACCCTTGCCCCTTTTACAATTGCAGCCAATATTACAGCCTTAACAGCGTTAGATTATTTAGGGCTAGGGCTAATGCCACCAACCCCGAGTTGGGGCGAGTTGCTACAACAAGGTAAATCGAATCTTGATTCTCCTTGGATCGTCACATCAGTCGTGACCTCGATTGTACTAGTCTTAGTAATGGTTACGTTCATTGGTGAAGCGATTCGCGCCGCTTTTGATCCCAAGAAATTCACTCGCTATATCTAATTAGATCTTTCAGCATCGCAGTAACAAGGAAGTGAATAATGAATAAAAAATTGATGTTCCCGACATTGGCAATGGTAGCCGTATTCAGTGCTGAGACTTTGGCTACTTCGTTACCCTCTGGGCTAGAGTGGGAGTCAAATTTAAATGAACCACTGTTTGCTTCAAAAGAGGCGAAATTTGGTGGCACATTACGTACATATATGATGAGCTTTCCCCAAACATTACGCAGCGTTGGCCCCGATGCTAATTCAGGTTTACGGGCATACTTGATGGATGGCGTGCCCAAGTTAGCCGCAAGGCACCCAAATACGGGAAAATGGATCCCGCAGTTAGCCAATTCATGGGCGTTTGGTGACGATAATAAAACGGTTTATTTCAAACTGAATAAAGCGGCAAAGTGGTCTGATGGTGAGAAGGTGACCGCCGATGATTATTTATTTATGCTCAAATATTATCGCTCTAAAGATATCATTGATCCTTGGTATAACGATTTTTTTAAAAACCTGATTGAGCAGGTTGTAAAGTTTGATGATTATACTATTGCGATCACGTCGAAAGTTGCTAAAAGTAACGATGAACTAATGGTGATGTTCAACTTACCGAGCAACGGCCTGCAGCCTCGCCCAGAGCATTTCTTTAAACCGGCAAAAGACGAAAACAACGATGGCATCGATGATAACTTCGTTCGTAAATATAACTTCAAAGCAGAGCCAACAACGTCAGCTTATTATATGGATAAGATAAAGAAGGGTAAAAGTGTCACCTTCAAACATGTAGGGCAAGACTGGTGGGGATACAGTAATCGTTATTATCAAAATCGCTACAATGTAGAGAAAGTTCGGATCAAGGTGATTCGAGATAATGATATTGCGCGAAAGCATTTTGAAAAAGGTGATTTGGATACGTTTGGTTTGGTATTGCCGAGCTTATGGCATGAAAAGGCCAACACTAAACCTTACAAGCAGGGCTACATCAATAAATTCTGGGGTTACAATCAAGTTGTTCAAGGTGCGGGCGGACTTTGGATGAATACGGCGACACCGCTATTAATGGATCGGAATGTTAGGGCTGGTGTGACCTATGCGACTGACTTTGATGGCATGATCAAAAAGGTACTGCGTGGTGACTATGTACGAAAGCCTCACGGAATGGGTTTTGGTCATGGTGATTATGATCGCATAGACAACCAAGCCCCCGTGTTTGATCCAGAATTAGCCGTGAGCTACTTCGTGAAGGCGGGCTTTGAACAAGTTGGTTCAGATGGAATCAGAGTAAACAATAAAGGTGAGCGTTTAAGTTTTGCGATTACATATAGTAATCAACCCCACACCCCTCGCGTTGCTTATTTAAAAGAGCAAGCAAAAAAAGCAGGACTCGACTTTACCCTCAATTTAATTGATGGCTCATCAGCGTTTAAGTACATCCTCGAGAAAAAGCATGAATTAGCCTTCCTTACTATGGGAGGAGGGGAGTTACCTGCTTATTGGGAATACCTGCATTCGGTAAATGCAAAGCCACAAACTAATAATCACATGAACTACAGCTCTCCCAACATGGATAAGCTGATCGAACGATATACAGAAGAGTTTGATGTACCTAAAAAACAGGCTATTTCTCATCAGATTCAGAAAATCGTATCGGAGGAGTTTTTAATTGTTCCTGGTTATATGGTGCCGTATACCCGAGAGGCGCACTGGCGCTGGCTTAAATATCCAACACCAGCCATGACGAAGAAAACACAGGCAATGTTCTCTGCAACTGATTTATCGACCTTCTGGATTGATAAGCAGGTATTGAAAGAGACCAAATCAGCGATAAAGAAAGGGCAGACCTTTGAGCCTGTTACCGTGATTGATGACACCTACAAGTTATAAGCAGGAGGCATACATGACGGATGAGGTAATTTTAAGTGTTAGAGACTTAGAAACGGAATTTACTACTGATGATGGCGTGGTAAAAATTCTTCATGGAGTGAGCTTTGATGTATCTAAAGGTCGTACATTAGGGATCGTTGGCGAATCTGGGTGTGGTAAAAGTGTAACCGCAATGTCGATTATGGGATTGTTACCCAAACCTTATGGCCGTATTACTAAAGGACAAATCCTTTATAGAGGAACGGATCTTGTTACGTTGCCTGCCAATGAAATGTATGGCATGCGTGGAAACCGTATCTCGGTAATTTTTCAAGACCCGATGACGGCGTTAAACCCAGTGCACACGGTGGGAAAGCAGTTGAATGAAGTGCTTGAGCTACACCGTCCAGATTTAACTAAGCTAGAGAGGGACGCTTACTCACTGGAGATGCTGAAAAAAGTAAAAATCCCCCTGCCAGATAAACGGATCAATGAGTATCCGCATAATTTGTCTGGAGGAATGCGACAGCGTGTCATGATTGCAATGGCGTTAGCATGTAAGCCAGACATACTTATATGTGATGAACCGACAACGGCATTGGATGTGACCGTCCAGGCTTCAATTTTGACACTAATGAACGAATTACAGCAAGAAACGGGTATGGCAATGATTTTCATCACCCATGATTTGGGAGTAGTTGCTGAAATTTGTGATGACGTTGCTGTGATGTATGGCGGCAAGGTTGTGGAGTATGCAGATATCTACAATTTATTTGATAACCCCCAGCACCCCTATACCGAGCGTTTAATGGGACTCATGCCAAGTCTTGATAAAGAACCTAAACAGCCCATTGAGATTAAGCCAATTGATACAACGTTGTTTCCTGAGTTTAAAGGTTAACGGGTTCACATCATGGGGTCACTTAAAGAGGAAGCGATGACAGAAGTATTAAGGATAGAAAACCTTAAGCAGCACTTTGTGTCTGGCAAAGGAATTTTAAAAAAAGGCTATACCGTAAAAGCCGTTGATGGTGTGTCTTTTTCTGTTGCTCAAGGTGAAACGTTAGGTTTAGTAGGAGAGTCTGGGTGCGGTAAAAGCACATTAGGTCGGACCATTCTAAAATTATATGAGCCAACAGAAGGTAAAATTTTCTTTGAAGGAGAAGACATCACCGATTTCTCGACGAAACAGATGCGACCTTTAAGAAAAGATATCCAGATTGTTTTTCAAGACCCAATGGAGTCATTAAATCAACGGCACACCATCGGCATGATTTTGGAAGAGCCTTTCATTATTCATAAAATAGGCACAGCTCAGCAACGAAGCCTCTGGGTATCAGAGTTATTAGAAAAAGTAGGTTTACCTAGCGCTGCAGCGAATCGATACCCGCATGAGTTTTCTGGTGGGCAAAGACAGCGTATTGGTATTGCGCGAGCTATTGCGTTGAAGCCGAAACTTTTGATTTGTGATGAATCGGTGTCTGCGTTGGATGTGTCTGTACAAGCTCAAATCTTAAATTTGTTATTACAGCTACAGAAAGAGATGGATTTAGCGATCATTTTTATCTCCCACGATTTGTCAGTTGTTAAACATATCTCTGATCGGGTAGCAGTGATGTACTTTGGTAAAATCGTCGAGTTGGGCTTGGCCACGGATATTTATAACGATCCTCAGGCTGAATATACCAAAACGCTATTATCAGCGATTCCAATTACACATCCTCGCGACCGTAAACGGAAAAAGCCCAGGCCGGTGAATAACCAAGTAGCTTAAGAGTATGCACAATAAAAACACAGGAGCACTGCGGGAGTAGTGCTCCTGTGTTTTTATTGTTCAAAAAGGCATGGTCTGTATGGTTTCTAGACGTTCAGTCTGTTTTTGTTAGGAAATAGAGTAAAACCTATTGCTTCATTCTGAATGCTCCCTATAATGCGACCTCACTGACACGGAGAACGGCAACTTAAGCCACTAACCAATCAGTTTGTTCTTTAACAATTTGACCATGCAATCTGTGTGGGCACTCGTGAAAAAGTTAAGTCAAAAGATTTATCAATGAACTGAGTGACCAATACGAAATAGCTTCGGCTATATCGGCACAGTCAATTCGAATGTCATGACTAGCTTCTAGTTATTGATGTTCAATCAGTATTCGTTGAGCCGGTCGAGAG
>NZ_JAKJSI010000053.1:0-54068 GCF_050336695.1 Photobacterium minamisatsumaniensis
GTATTTTATTCTATCTTCATGAAAAGTAAAGGTTATATTATGGTGATTAAAGTGCTCATTATTGCTTGATATCTTAAGCTTTTGTTTTTAAAGTATTTTATTATTTTTCTGTAGTAAACTTTAGTTGCAGAAATAGCCTTGGTATAAAACTCCTGAATCTGTTGGTTTATAAATAGAAGTTAAATTTTACATTGCGTAATAATGCGCATATGGTTGAGTTGACATAGTTAATATTAAACATCATAAATATAACGCATGTGTATATATTAAGCTAGTGGCGTACTGGTGAATTATTGCTTTTGATTTGGACTGTGAATAAAGGCTGTAACGTTCTTTATTAGTAAAATGTCAGGATAATACAGTTGGTGAATATATCCGATATAAATGATTCACTGAGCCTCTGACCACTCAACATATACCACTTCAGCAGGCAGCTCTAACTCTTGAAATACGTTTAGCCAGCGGATCTGGTTGCTCTGCAATTTATCGCCGGGGCCTTTTACCTCTATCCAGCGAAAAGTGTGCTCATTAAATGCGATGAGATCAGGAAAGCCACTGCGGTTACTTTTCGGGTCAAACAAAATGCGCTTGAATAGGGTGCACAGTGCTTCCATTGGAAAATGAGCAATCGCGTGGTTAATGACTTCAGGCGTGATTAATGTCCAATTAACCCAATCATTGGCAATACCTTGTTTTTCTTTATATACATCAAGCCAATGTTGCCAATGACCGGATTGAAGYTCTTCGAGGCGCTGGTCGATAGCTACTTTTCTTTGCAGGTAAAATTCCGGTGTGAACATGCCTTTCGGTGAGCGTTGAAAGGGGTTTAGAAAAGCCCCCTTCACATCACTAAAAATAATGTCCCAGAAGGCTAGTCCAAATAAACCACATATAAAGGTATTTTCGAGGTAGTAACATTGCCAGCCTTGTTGCGAGTAGTGCTCTGCAACAATAAGCTCAACACTTGTATCGGTATTGTTTAGTGTGAGAAAACTATTCGTGAATCTAGGCCTTTTACGAGGGGGAACGGAAAGGGATAACTTACGGGCGAGTTTCCCCACCAGTGTCGCAGCCATATCAGCTTCTTCTTCTGATTTTGGCGCTAATTGCATCTGACAGGCAAGTTGATAGGCATCAGCATAATTGTGTTGTTTATCGAGAATGCGTACCTGCCGTTCTCGTGATGGTGGCAGCTCGCTTTGCGAAAACAATAAACGAGCGCTTTCAAGCTTAGTTGAACTATTTTCTGCAAACCGTTCTAGATCCCGTGCTATGTGGTTAATTAACTTTTGCCTTTTACGCTCAAGTGGTAGCCACTCGATCGGTTGTGGCAGTTGATTGGCCATCACTTCAATCGCAGTAAAATCTTTTTCTTCTTTGGCTTGCCAGTACAGTTCATTGAGTGCTGAGAGTGCCAGCCATTGCTCGATATTTTTACGTGCGTTAAAAAAGCGATATTGTCGATCTATGTTATAGTTTTCATAATGCTGAATGCCTAAATCACTAAGTACAAAGTCAGTCAGGCTTTGGTGGCTATTACCGAAGAAAAGTAACAAGAATACATTCAAGTGCTCTGTTTGACGTAGTTCGATAATGTCTTGTTGAAACGCACTAATGTCCGGGGATAATTGGCATAACGCATCAACGAGTTTATCTTTTTTATGGGATTTCCAAGCGGATAACTCATCAAATAATCGGAGTAATTCTGGCTTTGTAAAAAGTGCACTAACGGCGACTGAATTAACAGGCCATGTCGGCGTATTTTCTTTTCCCGGTTGGAATATAAATGCAAACTGGCAGTTAGCTAATTCGATAGCTGCCAGTTCGATATTGTCAATTTCGCTGTAGGCTAATTTATCAAGACGAAACAATGCGCCTTTTCTGGATAATAGGCGTATGTATAGTTTTTTAGCATCATCACTAAGCTGGCCGAATGTGTGTAGCCATGCCAGTTCGCTTGTCGACATTACATCGCTATATTGGCTTGTGACCACCTCTATAAGGGTTAAGAAGTTACTTAAGTAATAGTCATTGCGAAGAGGTTGTGGGGGATTCATGGCATAACCTAAGTAAAATAAAAATCCTGTCACCTATATTGTCATTTTATGAAACAGATCCAAGTAACACGAGTGTAAGCGTAAAATATCTTCATTTGTTAATATACTCAATAGCTTACATTAATTTGTGCTGCTATCATCACACGAGCCACCAATTTTATAAAAAGGTTTATAGTGTCTGTTAGTGTAACTGGAATGACCCGCTGGCTGTTTGTTTTTTTACTCTGTTTAGCTAGCCCTTTTTTATCGGCGCAAGAAGAAAATATCAAAGCAAGCGAGACACCGGAAGGAATTGTTGGTGCTGTTTGTGTCATTCGTCATGATAACAAAATGGTGATGTTATCAGAGGTTATCACGCGTAAATTATCTTTGCCTGGTGGGTACATTGACAAGGGAGATACGCCACAGCAAGCGGCCGCAAGAGAAGCCTTAGAAGAAACGGGGATCCATGTCACGGTTGCTGATCTTATTCAATATCGTGGTCGTGCCGCCATTTATAGTTGCGTTGCACAATCACCCATTCTTGTGTCTTCATTTCGTGACTATACAGGGCACTTGATTGTTGCATCATGGTTTTCTAAGCACTTTGCGACTGAAGTTGAGCGGGTTTATCTCATAGACCCTGAAGATGTATCTGCCAAGGAATACCGTTACGCAGAAGATGCTCAACTATTATCTGCTTGGTTAGAGAAAACCCCTAACAGTGAGATATTGGAATATACCGATCTTAGCGATCGCGTTAATGTCTTACATCAAGTTGAGTTGAAAGCGATTAAGAACCTCCAACACACTGTTAGTGAATGGCCGAGTATTTTTAGTGATACCTTTAATGCATTGATGTTTGTATTGAATTTATCGGGTGAGCCATGGTTTGTGGTTGCGTTATTACTTGTTGTTGCGGGATTTTGGGGGCCTAAGGCATTACTTGAATTGTTGTTTGTCTTGTTTTTAGCAACGTTTACGTCGTCTTTATTGAAATACGGTTTAGCTTCGCCTCGACCTTCAGTGATTATTCCTCAATTACAAAAAATTAATGCGTATGGCTTTGGTTTCCCTAGTGGGCATACACTGTTAGCGACATTGCTCTGGGGAATAATGTGGCATGTATTATCAAAAGTGATGGCGAATAAATATAAGTATTTACTGACAGCGATGGTCACTTTTATGATCGCCGGACAGGCCTTGGCAAGGGTTTGGTATGGTGTTCATTTCATTAGTGATACGGTTATGAGCATTATGCTAGGGCTTGTGATTGTCTCTGTAATCATTATCTGGCGTTCAGATATAAAGTCTTCGTATTATGCCTATTTATTAAATAAATGGTTCTGGCTATCTATTACTATATTTGTCGGCATTGTTGCGAGCTATACGTTGGTGCCTGTTCATGCTTATTTGTTTACGGGAGGACTAGGTATATTCTTAACGGTTGATCATATTGTCAAACAATCGTCGAACACCGTAAGGCTGCCTTGGTTACAGGGGGTGATCAGTTTTGCCGTTATTGCTGTTGGCATTGCTGTACTGTTCTGGCTTATACCGTATGCCGCTTCACTTTCAACCGTAAGCTTGGTGGTTTTAGCCATTAAAGGGACCGGTTCAATGCTAGTGGCAGTATGGTTAGTCAGTAGTACGGCTTATTTGCATCGTAAATATGGCCATTTAAAGCATGAGAGAGACAAGGCATGACATTAGAGCCTCGTGTATAGAAGCCACCCTCAAGATACTTTCCTTTATGCTAAAGGTAACTTGGTATTGCAACATGCTTTTTTTAATTTTAGCGGTAAGGTAAAGTGGAGAAAGGCAAATTATATAGAGAGGCCAGTAGTCGTAGGATACGACGGTATACTGGACAAGGAGAGCAATGTTACCTGCACTGACACATCAAGACAGTATCGAGTCTTCTGTACTGTCTTATCTTCAAGAGTTAGAACAAGCTGGCTTTCGTGGAGATATCGAACACAGTTATGCCAGTCGCCTTGCCGTCGCAACTGATAATAGCGTTTATCAACAACTTCCACAGGCGGTCGTTTTTCCTCGTAATAATGCTGATCTGATTGTGTTGGGGCAAGTTGCCCAATCAGAAGCATTTACGACTATTGCATTTTCTGCCCGAGGAGGCGGTACTGGCACAAATGGTCAATCATTAACGCCGGGAGTTGTGGTTGATATCTCCCGCCATATGAATGAAATTCTCGAAGTTAACCCCGAAGAAGGTTGGGTTCGTGTTCAAACCGGCGTTATTAAAGATCAACTAAACGATGCACTTCGGCCACATGGTTTTTTCTTTTCGCCGGACTTATCGACCAGTAACCGCGCTACCGTCGGTGGAATGATCAATACAGATGCTTCTGGGCAGGGCTCATTAAAGTACGGCAAAACCTCTGATCATGTTTTATCGCTCAAGGCTATTTTGGTTGATGGTTCAGTACTCGATACTGAAGCACTGTCTTCGACCGAAATCCAAGCCTTAGCTCAGAGCGATGATCTTGCCACTCAGGCACTTAAAGTGGCCGAGCAAGTATGCCGTGAAAACAGGCAGCAGATTGTTGATAAATTCCCGCCGCTGAACCGGTTTTTAACGGGCTATGATTTAAAAAATGGTTTTGATGAAACAGTAACTCAATTCGATATTGCTCGCCTCTTATGTGGTGCTGAAGGGTCACTTGCGTTTATTTCAGAAGCGAAACTGAATATTACGCCAATTCCAAAATCCCGAACGCTCGTTAATATTAAGTACGATAGCTTTGATTCTGCACTTCGTAACGCATCAATGATGGTCGAAGCGAAAGCACTTTCGGTTGAAACGGTTGACTCTCGCGTATTGAATTTAGCGAAGCAAGATATTGTTTGGCATACGGTGAGTGAGCTTATCGAAGATGTACCCGGCAAAGAAATGCTTGGTATTAATATTGTTGAGTATGCCAGCAATGATCTGCAAGAAAATGAGCAATTAGTCACCGCGCTTTGTCATCAATTAGATAGCATGCTAGAGAAGCAACAAAGCGGCATTATTGGCTATCAAGTATGCAATGAATTATCGAGCATCCAAAAAATCTACGGCATGCGAAAGAAAGCGGTTGGATTATTAGGTGCAGCTAAAGGGCGTAAAAAGCCTGTTCCTTTTGCTGAAGATACGTGTGTACCGCCGGAAAATCTAGCTGACTTTATTACTGAGTTCCGTCAGTTGCTTGATGATAACCACTTAGATTACGGCATGTTTGGTCATGTCGATGCGGGGGTTTTGCATGTACGTCCAGCATTAGATTTATGCGATCCTGAGCAAGAACGCTTGATGAAATCGATATCAGATCAGGTCGTTGCGTTGGTGGCAAAATACGGCGGTTTGATGTGGGGCGAACACGGTAAAGGTTACCGTTCCGAATATGGCCCAGACTTCTTTGGCGAAGCACTCTTTACTGAATTAAGGCGCGTTAAAGCGGCATTTGACCCCGATAATCGGATGAATCCAGGGAAAATTTGTACACCATTAGACAGCCAAGCTGAATTGGTGAAAGTGAATGGTGTGAAGCGTGGATTTTATGACCGTCAAATTCCGGTAAAGGTTCGTGATAGCTTCAAACAAGCGATGGAATGTAATGGTAATGGCTTGTGTTTTAATTATGACACGAGCTCGCCAATGTGCCCATCGATGAAGATTTCAGCGGATCGTCGCCATTCGCCGAAAGGGCGGGCTGGCCTTGTTCGTGAGTGGTTAAGGCTGTTAGCTGCTCAAGGTATCGATCCCGTAACAATAGAAAACGATCTGATGGTACGTTCGCCTAGCGTGAAGCAGATCATTGATCGTTGGCGGAATACTTTTGGATCGAAACGAAAAAATTATGATTTCTCGCATGAAGTCATGGAAGCGATGAATGGCTGTTTGGCTTGTAAGGCATGTGCGAGCCAATGCCCGATAAAAGTCGATGTACCAAGTTTCCGCTCTCGGTTTATGAACGTATATTACAGCCGTTATCAAAGACCGGCGAAAGACTATCTGGTTGCTTATGTTGAAAACTATTTGCCATTAATGGCAAAAGCACCTGTGGTATTTAATGCCATGATGCGGCCAGCCTGGTCGAAAAAGCTGACTGAGAAGTCGATAGGTTATGTAGATATGCCTGCGCTTTCAGTGCCCACATTAATGGAAGGACTAGACGGTCATCATGCGACACGGTTTGATTTACAGTGGCTACAAGCGTTATCAAAGCAAGAGCGTGAGCAGTATGTATTGATCGTCCAAGACCCGTTTACCAGCTTCTATGATGCCGATGTGGTGAAAGACTTCGTTGAGTTGTGTGACAAGATTGGTAAAAAGCCGATGATTGTGCCATTTAAGCCCAATGGGAAAGCACAGCATGTAAAAGGCTTTTTGCGTCAGTTTGCCAAAACAGCAGCGAACACTGCAGAGTTTTTAAATCAACTGGCGGAACTTGAGATCCCAATGGTAGGTGTTGATCCTGCCTTGGTACTTTGTTACCGAGATGAATATAACGAAGTGCTAGCCGATAATCGTGGCGATTTCCAGGTGCTAACAGCACATGAATGGTTGCTGCCGTTGTTACCCTCATTACCGGTTTACCCTAATCGCAATGGAGACAGTTGGTATCTATTCGCCCACTGTACCGAGAAAACCATGTTGCCTAATGCTGAAAAAGAGTGGGGGGCAATATTCGACCACTTTGGTACAAGCCTTAAATCGATAGCCGTTGGCTGTTGTGGCATGGCGGGTACATTCGGGCATGAGAAAGACAAACTTGAAACATCACGCGGCGTATATGACTTGAGTTGGCAACCAAACCTTGAGCAACTTGACCCAGAACGCTGCATGGCAACGGGCTATTCGTGTCGAAGCCAAGTTAAACGTTTTGAGCACATTAAAATGAAGCACCCTGTACAGGTATTATTGCAAGTGACTAAAGCCATTTAGCATTATATTTAGCTTGTGTGTATAGCGGGAGAGGTTTGTGCTTCTCCCGCTTTTTTTCGGTATTATTCTTCGTTAGGGCTCAGCCAGCGGTAAACAATCCCTGCGACAAACGCCCCAAGTATTGGCGCAAGCCAGAATAGCCATAACTGAGCGAGTGCCCAATCGCCAACGAGTAGGGCGGGGCCAGTACTACGGGCTGGATTTACCGAAGTATTTGTAACCGGGATACTAATAAGGTGAATGAGTACGAGGGCTAAACCAATCGCAAGGCCTGCCATGGCGGGTGTTGCTAATTTGTGGGTAGCACCAAG
Source organism: Photobacterium minamisatsumaniensis (assembly GCF_050336695.1). Taxonomy (NCBI): domain Bacteria; kingdom Pseudomonadati; phylum Pseudomonadota; class Gammaproteobacteria; order Vibrionales; family Vibrionaceae; genus Photobacterium; species Photobacterium minamisatsumaniensis. The sequence continues at coordinate 7,296 of NZ_JAKJSI010000053.1, forward strand.
AATGACGATGAGAAACATAAACGTCATGACAAACTCTGTAATAAACCCAGACACCATTGTGTAGCCACCGGGTGAATGATCACCATAGCCATTTGACGCGAGGCCGCCAGCTAGATCAAACCCAGCTTGGCCGCTGGCTATGGTATAAAGAATGTAAGCGCCTGCTATCGCCCCAAGTACTTGCGATAATATGTAAGGAATTACTTCGCTCGCAGGAAAGCGTCCACCAGAGCATAAACCAACAGTAACTGCCGGGTTAAGGTGACAGCCAGATATATGGCCAATGGCATACGCCATGGTGACAACCGTTAAACCAAAGGCAAGTGAAACTCCCAGCAGGCCAATCCCTACATCAGGAAACGCCGCAGCGAGTACGGCACTACCACAACCACCAAGCACTAACCAAAATGTGCCGATAAATTCTGCGACCAGTTTTTTCATCATAACTACGATTCCCTTACCATTCCCTAATACATAAAAAGTTATTTTTATACTGGTGAGAGTATAGGAATCATCTAGGCCCTTTTGATGGCTCATTAATGAAACAGTCTTATGAGAATGAAGGTGCAGTAGCACCTCAAGGTTACCCCTTTTAGCAATTAGCAATATCAAGGCATGTACAGGATGAGGGTTTACTTGGGCATATGGTCAGTTAGGTAGTGTTCAATTTTTTCGGATAGCCAATACGTTAATGCGCCTTGTTGGCTGTTGCTTGTGTGTATGACGCCATAGGGCTGCAGCCGCATTGATTGATAATGATTGAGCACCTTGACTGTACCGTCACGTAATGATGTATTAATTAACACTGAAGGGACGATTGACCAACCATTTCCATCTAATACTGCATCTCTTAAATGTTCATAGAACGGTAAGGCAATATAATTATTTGACGCTGGTGAAACGGCTTTTAGCCCCTCATCATCAAAAGCGGATAACGCAAACTCCGTGTATCGTTCTAAATCAGAACTTACAACGTTGCTGAGATGACATAAAGGGTGATCAGCGTGAGCGACAGACATCATCCGTATCTGTCCTAATTTCAAATAATGGTTCTTTGATAGGCTTTCAGCCTGTGGCAGTAAACAAAATGCCACGTCTACTTTGTTTTCTTCAACCATGCCGTCAAGCTCTGGCGGTGGCGCAACATAAACAGAGACGCTGGTATTGGGAAATTCTGAACTCATTTTATGAACAAGTTGACGCCAGAATGATTCTGGCAGGGCATCATCACGAGCGATCCTTAACGCGGATTCTACCCCCCCTAAATGTTGCTGGCATTTTGCATTGATATCGCCAGCAATCATCATCATACGTTCACAGTCGTTTTTAATCGCCTCGCCGATAGGCGTTAGTTCAACATGGTTGCCAGAACGCTTAAAGAGCTCAACGCCTAACGTATCTTCAAGGGAGTTAATGGTAGAGCTAACTGTTGTCCGGCTTTTACCTAGCTTTCGACTTGCTTCTGATATTGAGTTTGAAACACTTGCTTCAAGAAACATCTCAATCTGGGTTATTTTCATATTTAGACCTCAAACGTTATTGTGATTCCAGTTATACCCGTTATTTGTGTCGTAAAAGCAGTCGCTAGACTGAGCGACGGAAATTACGTCGCTGAGTGATTTTAATCATGCGGTAATACCCAGTAGTATGCAATATAAAGTAATTAAGAAAGAGGCGGCAGACGAACAACCTGTCGGTATAAAATGACAAAGCATACCGTTGTATCTTTAGAGCGGAAATTATTACAGTTCTCTACCGTGTCTGCGTTTATTTTTGCCTTACTTGGGATCGGGTTGGGTTTATGGATGAATTCACTTGTTATTGTATTTGATGGCGCATACTCATTTATTAGTTTGTCATTGACCATTATTTCGTTGATAGCAGCGTCTTATATACACTCTCCTGTACGTAAAAATGCCAAACGTGAAGCTGCATTTATCGAACCCGCCGTAATCGCATTTAAGGGGTTAGTCATAACACTCATGTGTGTCGTGTCATTTTATTCTGCGGTACTGGCTATTATGAGTGGTGGCCGTGAGGTGAATACAGGCTTGGCTTTACTGTTTGGTGTCATCAATGTCATTGGGTGCTGTGCATCATACTGGGTATTAAAGAAGTACGGCAAACGTGCAAACTCTGCGCTGGTGGATGCGGAATCAAAGCAGTGGCTGATGGACACTGTGATTAGTGGGGCAGTGATGGTGGGCTTTGTTGTCGCGTCGTTATTAGTGGTTGTAGGACATGCACAGTATGCAGCATATGCTGATCCTGCGATGGTCGTTATCGCTTCTATCTATTTTGTGATAGTCCCGATTAAAATGATGTTTGGTGCATTGAAAGAGTTAAAGCTCGAGCTAACAGAGTGATGAATAAAAAAGGAATCAGCCAAATGGCTAATTCCTTTTTTATTATTGAATATAGGAGATCACTATTTACGGATTTGTCCGAGCAATAGGGTTTCTTCAATCTCACGGAAGAAACGTGCTGTATTAATGAGTGACGTTGCGGTTAGTCCCGGTACGCCATAGATTTCTACATCTTTACCGTATTTAGATTGTACTTTGTCGACCAGTAAATCAAAGTCACCATCACCTGAAAGTAGGATCACACGGTCGGCATCTTGTGCATGCTCAATAACATCAAGTGTAATGCCTACATCCCAGTCACCTTTTGCCGAGCCATCACTACGTTGAATAAAGGGTTTGAGTTTTACGTCAAAGCCGATACCACGGAGTATATTTTGAAATTGACGCTGTTTTTCATCACCACGATGAATTGCGTAAGCGTAGGCAGCAACGACTTCCCGCCCTTGGGTAGCTTCAGCCCAGAATGCATTGTAATCAAAGTTACAACCGTAGGTGTCTTTAACGGTGTAATAGATGTTTTGAACATCAACAAAAATAGCGACTTTTTCCACAGCTAACCTAACTTGATGAATGACAACGGTAGTATATACCCAAATTACCACAAGGCGTGTTTCAATGGTATTTACTTAGTATTTGAACTGGAGTTTATATTATTCATCGACGGCGATAAACCGGTATTAGAGCCGCCTTGCCGTATAGGAGAGTCTGCCACTTAAACGTGTCGGAACGGTCGTTTTTTACTCAAATCAACGTAAAAGAGAGTTCAGTAGCATTATTATCAACATTAAATATTCATCGTTAATATTTTGACACATCAAAGTACCTATTTAATGGCAAATGACTTCTCTAACAGAGAGGCTGAAGCTTGTTGTTGAACACAAAAAATGTGAAAGTATGGCAATAAAAATCATCAATAAAGAGATTGGCTATGAGAATCATTGTAATTGCGATTCCTTTACTGGTTACTTCCTTTGGACTCGCAGCTAAAACGTGCCCAGTGGCGGTACCGAATGATATTCACATTAGCAGCGAACAGGTATCTGTCTATCAAGATGGCGTGCCAAAGATGATGATTGATGAACAATATCAACTGTTTATTAATGGTGAGAAAATTGAACTATCGGAACTCCAGCAGCAAGCCTTGGAAGTCTATAGTAAAAATGTTCAGCATTACTTACCTCTGATGGCTGATATTGCAGATGATGGTGCCGATGTGGCAAACGGTATTTTACAGGAAATTTCGGCGAGCTTTGATTCACAAGCATCGTTTGAAAATGTCGAAAGCCTAATACAAGAATACAGTGATAAAGCACGGCAAAAGTTCTATCAGGACGATGAGTTTGTTATGCCAGCACATATTTTTGAAGTGTCTGACAGTGACTGGAAACAAGAGTTTGAACAAGCACTCCAACACATAAGCCTTGAGTCGATAAGTAGTCTATTTGCGGCGTTGTCTGAAGAAATGAAAAATGGGGAAATTAATTTTTCAGAACTTCAGACCAAATTTTCAGAGCTAAAAAGCCGACTGCAAGAGCAAGTTCATGAGCAGTCAGGTGCTGTAGCTGATAAAGCTAATGAACTGTGTGATTCAATTAAAGATTTAGCTGAAGACGAAAAAGAATTACAAATGATAGTGCCAGAGTTAGCACCATATCCAATGTTTGAAATTTAATGTTATTAACCCTTTTAGTTAAACAGAGGAAGTTGGAATAAAAGTGTATCTAGAAGAGCATTACTATTCTTTTTCAATAGTGACGGAGTTTATTCAGGATATAGGCTTAACGATTATAGAAAAAAAACAGGGTGAGGTAAGTACTGAAAGCCATTGCTGGATTAAGGCTGGGCGTATTTATTTCCAACATCAGCCTAATAGGGAAGTAAAAACTGGCGAGATCTTGTTCATGGCTGCTTTGATTGCAATTACGCCTGAAGAAGAACGCTTTCGGCTAAGTTGTGCCAAGTGCAATGATAACCATGACAATATGATGGCACTAGCTTGGTGTTGGGCGGCAATACACCATTTAGAATTGAGTATTGATATATTGCTGTATTCATTTTCCAACGCACCTTGCTACCAAGTACTCGAGCGCTGGAGCGACTGTCGATTTTTGGGGGTACCATTATTGCAAAATGTTGGTATGACAGTAGAGCCCACACGTCAGAATGTTGATAGCAACACCACATTCCCCAAAATGTTGTGTTGGGTACGTGGATAAGGTCTTTCAGGTAACATAAATACAATCGGTTACCATTTGGTTGATGTCGATAACGATATGCCATCAATAGCTATGTTATTGTTTTACTCTTGCAGTCAATATTGTTGGTATTACTATGTTAAAGCTAGGCGTAATCATTGTTTTGTTATTGCTAGGGGCATTAGCAACCAAATACCTTGATGAAAATGCTCAAAAGAAAGTGCTGATTGGATTTGGTGTACTGGTTCTTGCTGCAATTGTGACTTTTATGGGGTCAGAACTAATACGCTGAGAATAACTGCTTAAATGTTTTGATTAGCAATATCGATAATTTAATTGATATTGATAGTAATAGGCTCGCATGATGCGAGCCTATTTGGTTTTAACGTTTAACGAGCACGCGAGCGGCTAGGTTTACTGCCTTGCGAGCCATTGCGATTTGGACGAGAGCCATTGGGTGACTTGCGTTGCCCTTGAGATTGCTCGCCTTGTCGCTGCGATGGACGACCATTACCTGATTGGCTTTGGTTGCCACCATTTCCGTTTTTGGCATTTTGGCCACCACGCTTACTACCATTTGCGTTGCCGTTGCCGTTGCCGTTGCCGTTGCGTGATTGATTACCACGTTTACCGTCTTTACGGATGTCTGGCTGGTTAGGGTGCTTGGTTGCAAATCGTTTTGCACCATGGCGACCCGATTGACGGCGTTGTGCTGGCGTCAGCTGCTCCTCTTGCTCTGAACCTTCTTCCGGCACTAAGCAATTATCGCGATTACCAATAAGGTGTTTCTTACCCATATTGATCAGTGTTTCGCGGATCAATGGCCAGTTCGATGGATCATGATAGCGTAATAACGCCTTATGTACACGGCGCTGACGTTCACCTTTCGCAACAAATAACTCTTCGCGTTTTTTGTACTTCACACGCTTAAGTGGGTTTGTTTCTGAGTGATACATTGACGTTGCATTACACATTGGAGATGGATAGAAATTCTGAACTTGATCACACTCAAATTCATTCTTCTTCAGCCACAATGCTAAGTTAAGCATGTCGTCATTGGTTGAGCCTGGGTGAGCTGAAATAAAGTAAGGGATCAGGTATTGTTTTTTACCTGCTTCTTTACTGTATTTTTCAAATAGGTTTTTAAAGCGATCGTACGAGCCCATCCCCGGCTTCATCATCAGATCAAGCGTGCCTTTTTCAGTATGTTCAGGTGCGATTTTAAGGTAGCCACCTACGTGGTGGGTAACCAACTCTTTAACGTATTCCGGTGACTCAATTGCTAAATCGTAACGAACACCAGAAGCGATCATTACTTTTTTGACCCCTTTCACTTGGCGCGCCCTGCGGTACAAATCAATGGTATGTTTGTGGTCAGTATTTAGCTTTTCACAAATCTTTGGAAATACGCACGATGGGCGACGGCAGTTTATTTCAGCTTTAGGATCAGAACATCCTAAGCGATACATGTTCGCAGTTGGGCCACCTAAATCAGAAATTGTACCTGTAAAACCTGGGACTTTATCGCGAATGTCTTCCATTTCACTGATGATCGAGTCTTCAGAGCGGTTTTGAATGATACGGCCTTCATGCTCTGTGATTGAACAGAAACTACAGCCACCAAAACAGCCACGCATGATATTGATCGACGTTTTGATCATATCGTAAGCTGGAATTTTTGCCTTACCATAAGATGGGTGTGGTACACGCGCAAAAGGTAAACCAAACACGAAATCCATTTCTTCCGTGGTTAGCGGGATTGGTGGGGTATTTACCCATAATTCACGATCACCGTGCTTTTGTACTAATGCACGGGCAGAGTATGGATTCGCTTCAAGGTGCATAACACGGCTAGCATGTGCGTAAAGAATACGGTCGTTACGCAGTTTTTCGTATGATGGCAAGCGAACAACTGTGTTCTTCGGGTCATGACGCGAAGCCGTTACAACGATTGGCTTAGCTGCTGGCTCAGCCTTTGCATCGTCACTTTGCTTGGTTTTGCACTCTTCTTCTGTTGCGTATGGGTTCGGCATTGGCATTGCACGGCCCGGTTTTTCGATACGTGAAGAGTCAATTTCGCGAAAACGCTCAGGGATTTCTTTTAACATTACAGCGGTGCCTGCAATGTTTTTCATTTCATCAACTGAATCGCCTTTAGCGAGGCGATGCGCAACTTCGACTAATGCACGTTCAGCATTACCAAAAAGTAGAATATCTGCCTTGGCATCAACAATAACAGAACGACGTACTTTGTCTGACCAGTAGTCATAGTGTGTTAAGCGACGTAGGCTCGCTTCAATACCACCAAGCACAATCGGTGTTTCTTTATAAGCTTCGCGACAACGTTGTGAATACACTAATACGGCACGATCTGGGCGTTTTCCGCCTTCATTATTTGGCGTGTAAGCATCGTCATGACGAAGCTTTCTATCCGCAGTATAACGGTTGATCATGGAGTCCATGTTACCAGCGGTAATACCAAAGAATAGATTTGGCTGGCCTAAGGCCATGAAAGCGTCTTTGTTATCCCATTCTGGTTGAGCGATGATACCGACACGGAAGCCTTGAGATTCTAGCAAGCGGCCAATAACCGCCATACCAAAGCTTGGGTGGTCAACATAGGCATCACCAGTCACGATAATAATATCGCAACTGTCCCAGCCGAGCGCGTCCATCTCTGCACGAGATGTTGGCAAAAATGGTGCTACACCGTAGCATTCTGCCCAGTATTTTGGATATTCGTTAATTTTTTTTGTAATCATGCTCTTACATTAAACTATTTTAAATTAGGGGCATATAGGGACATTTATCTATATGCAATATGTCTTATTTCTTTAATAAGGAGCGAATTAGAACAGGCTCAGTATTGGTCATATTCAATGGGCTTGTCTTGCATTCGAATGCCCCATTTAGTAGCTGTAAATGTACTCAAACCCTGCCAGTAATTGGTTCTATTGACACTCATCGTCGTAACGCTAAATGTAGTATAGGGCTTTAAAAGGGAAGGAAGTTTAACATGTTCGCGCTGTATTACATCAATTTCTGTTTTTTGGCGATTTTCTTAACAGTTGTTGGACGAGATTTGACTATAAGTTGTTGATATCTGGTTTTAGTCCATGTTTATTGTATGGATAATGTGCGATTAAGTCACCGAGTGGTATTGAAGTGAACCCGTAAATATTAGCACTGAGGAGTGGTGTCGATTCTATGTAAGTGATGCTGGGTTTGTCTTTAATTGGCTTTCACAAGGCAAAAAAAACCGTCGTACAAAAAGGGTACGACGGTAAACGTAGATTTCTTGATAAGTATTAAACATCAAGAAGAACTGCATTATGTCATAGATGATGCAGTGGTATCAATAAAAATGATATGGTTATTGCTTGGTGTAAGTTTTACTGATTTGTGGCGGGTTGTCTGAGTCGGGTAGCAACGTCGCTATACTAATCAGTAAGAATGAACAGATGCTTGTACTTACTGGTGTAATGTTCTTACTGCCTCATTAAGATTCTGTATAAATCCTTATCACCTTGAGTGTGAGCGGTATATTGCTTTACAATATGTTCACCTTCATGGATGAACATTCCTCTAAAGCAGTAAGAGTACTATGAAAAATCACGCAGGTTTTACATTAATAGAGTTGGTGATTGTTGTGGTGGTCGTTGGGATATTGGCTGTTACAGCTGCACCACGATTTTTAGATTTGGATGATGATGCACATGAGTCGGCTCTTCATGGTATGAAAAGTGCGTTTGAAAGTTCGCTAGCGATAATATATGGCAAACACAAGCTAGAGGGAGAGCCGAGTACTTTAACTATTAATGGCAGTACCTTACAGTTTGCTCATAAGAAAAATCGATACGATTATCCGTTTGCGAAAAATAAACGTGAGTGCGTTAACATTTGGAATACATTGATAGAGGGTACTGAAGCAGTTAGGCGTAACGCGGATAATAACGAGTTGCTTACTAAATATAAACGAAGAAGCAAAACATGTACTTATTCTTACTTCGGTGAAAAAGGCGAGATAGCTTATAGCTCAGGGGACGGTAACGTTGAGCTAAATTTGAATACGAATGGATAGTAATAACTTTTAAATTTGAGTGAGAGTCATGTACACAATTTTTTCGTTACTCAAATGGGTTGTCTTGATTTACTTAGTTAAGACAGGCCGTATTCCAGAATCTACATACATAAAATTTAAGCAGTTTACGCTTAGTGCTATTGCGATGGTTTTACTGCATTCAACGCTAGCGGTTCATGTTATTGAGTCTGTTGATTTGGTGAGCAATGGCACTGGTGATGGTTACTACCTCAGAGAAACAATGTCGACATACAAAAAAGAGGTTTAAGCCTCTTTTTTTACATCTTAATTATTTACTTTCCTAACAATGGGTTACTGCATGTTTATTTTTAAAAGTATAAAAAATAAATATTGAATTAGCTAAGATATAGCCCATTCGCGACTATTCATTTCAGGATTCGTACCACTCAAATCAGTGCTGATTTGCGGCTAAGCAATTATGCATTGTGGGTGTTATTTAAAGTGAAGGTAGGTAGTGGCGAATATGAATAAAAAAGTGCATTGGGCTGTAGGCCTTGTTTCTGCGTTATGTTTTTCACCGGTGTCATACGCTGATATAGAAGAGTGGCATGAAGAGCGTGTAGAAGAACGTCGTGAAGACCGAAGGGAAGATCGCCGAGACGAGCGACAAGATGAGCGGAAAGAGGAACGTAGGGAAGACCGCCGTGAGGAGCGTAGAGAGGATTTCGTAGAAGAAGTGTTTGATTAATGCTTTAACCAAAGATGATAACGGCTGCCATAGATACAGCCGTTATCAATAGAAACGAAGAAAGTTGGATGTTAGCTCATTACTGCACAGGTTTTAGTCGGTAGACTTTGAGCTGGTGGCCATTATAGAAGCTGGCGATGAGTACATCGTCTTCAATCAGTAGTCGAATTGAACTGATCACATTGGTGTTTAAATCGAGTTTGGCTTTTAATTCAGGGTCGTCGGCATTTGCATCAATCTGACGAATAATAATTCGCCCATCAACATCTTTTTGATAATGACTTAAATATCTCACATCGAACTTTTGAGCATCTTTATCTTGCCCATAAACGCTTAAATGGTTGCCATCGAAATCAATATAAAAGCGCATACTCTTTTCAGTTTCGGTATACCACATTCCTTGATAGCTGGAAAATGTCGGCATAATGCGATCTTTAATGTAAAAAAGTGCGCCAGTAAATAATAATACGGCAATAAAAAAGGTTAAAACTACGGTGCGATCTTTATGCATGTATCGTCCTCCTTACAGCCATATAGCGTTTCTTTGACTTTATCAATGTATTGATATTCTTCTGATTCAACGGCTTTTTCAATGAAAGGAAGTTCTTCTTCTGTAGGTATAAACAAAACCGTTGTTCGATCAATATCGCCAGAAGGCGCTTCAGGAATAACCCAATGAGCAAGAGTGACAATAAATACGCTGACTACAAACGCTGTAATATATAGCCATGGTGAGCGAATTAGGTTGGTTGTGGTTTGGTTGGTGTTTTGGGCGTTACCAGTATCAACCGACTCAGAATTTGAGTGCAACAAAATACCAGACTTTTGCTTGTTATCGTCAGTCGCAAGAGGAATAACAGGGTTATCTATTTCACCATATTGCGGTTCGGTGGTGAGTTTATATCCGCGCTTAGGCACGGTTATAATCAAGCTTTTACCCAAATCAAAGAGCTTCGAACGAAGGCCATTAACGGTTTGGTTTATCGTGAAATCAGAAACATACGTTCCTGCCCATATGTTTTCAGCAAGGTCTTTTCGCAACGCGACATGCGGATACTTTTGACAAAGTAACTTTAATAGCTCCGCTTCTTTTACTCTTAGCTGGCTTTTTGCACCATTAATGGTGTTTATAACCGCTAAGTCAGACCCAGAAAAACGCAAGGTTTGCAATGTGATAGTTTGCGGTTCACTTTGTTCGGTGTGGGGCATAGGCGTCATTTTTCGTTATATAAGCTAATAGGCGAATATAGACGATAAATTCTGCTTCTAGGTTAGATTCATGTAAAAACAAGGTTCCGCCCCTTGTTTTATACGAATTTTATTCATTTTTTGCCCCTCTCTACACGCATTAGCTTGACGGCAGAGGGGGGGACAACAAACTCTCAAGCCTGAATGTTCTTTCATATAAATGGTAGGTGAGATATCTGTTTTAGTCTTATCTTTTATTGATAGTGATTTGCTCTATATACAAAAACACCACGAAATTTCGTGGTGTTTTTACTTATTCAGTTAAGCTTCGAGGGCATAAACTGTCATTTAGCTGTACATTGGTACCAGCACAACAGTACCAATAATGACGGTGATCAGGCCACAGATAACAGGGACAGAAGTACGTTTAACCACTTCAAACGGGTTAACGTTCCCCATACCAGAGGTCGCAACGATAACGCCAGAAACTGGAGAAATTGTACGGCCTAAGTTGGAAGCCTGAAGCATTGGGATAATAAGGAAAGCAGGGCTTAGGCCCATCTTACCTGCTAATGCAGGGGCAAGTTCTACGAAAGCGTAGAAAGGTGCGTTACCAGAACCTGTTGCGATAGCAGCAGCAACGGTTAGGCCTGTTAACAGTAGCATAAGGGCGAAACCACCAGCACCAGCAGCTTCAGCAAGGCCAATTAGGTTGTCGATTGCACCGATAGACATAAGGCCCTGTGCAAACACACCCGCAGCAACAAGAAGCATTACAACGCCTTTGAATGCTTCTGCCATGCCTTGGTAACATGCTTCTAGATCTTCAAGTGTTTCTTTACCCTTGAATCGCTTAGTAACGAAATCAACGAGAGCACCAATGGTGATAGAGAGTACTACGATGGTATAGATGTCTAGCGTTAGCCCCTCAATGGTGCTGCCGTTAAATAGGAATACACCAAAGATAGGCATGAAAGGCAGAATTGCGTAGTAGGCTGGCGCTTTTACTTCGATTTCAGAAATATCAACTTTTTCCATTTTGATATTTTCTTTCTTATCAAGGTATTTATTCCAGAAGAATGCCGCCGCTGCCATTACGATGATTGCACAGATTGAAACAGGCAATACGGTTTCTACCGCAAAGACATGGAGTGGTAAGCCTGATTTTTCTGCTGCGACAATCACGTCACCCGATGTTGGTGACAGAATGATCGCTGCAGGTGATGCACAGATTGCAACCGCGGCAGGGCGAGAGATACCCATTGCTGTCATCATTGGGAACAGGGTTGCCATCAAAAGTACACCAAGGCCTGTTGCTGAACTAACTGCTAGCGACATTAAACATGCAACGATATAAGCCGCAACAAGTAGAACATAAGGTGATTTGATGAAAGAGAGTGGTTTAGAGAATTGCTTAACGACCACATTATTGGCGCCGATGTGCGTCATGTAAGAGGCAAAACCACAAAGCAGCATGATTTGTAGACCTAGGCCGCCCCCACGGTACTGAAGCATGTACTTCACGTATTCCAGTGAGTCTGTAACAAAGTTACCGGTCGAGTTGATGCTGTCAGGCAGTACTTTCATGCCCATTACACCAGTGATCAATAACAAGAGGATACCTGCTGTTAGCAATACCCCTGCAGCTTTATATCCTTTGATAATGAAGTAGCCAACAGCAACAGTTACTGCTAAGCCAATTAATAGTTCCAACATGGAAAAAATCCTCTTAAACCACAAGTAAAATAAAAAGAAAAAATATGTAACTTTGAAAAATATTCTTACATATTAATTGGGTTTAAATTTACCTAAAAATAGGCAGTAGAACGATAGAAATGGTACCACTTTATGATCTGAAACAGCATTTAAAGTAGTGTGTTATATTTGCGCTACAAGAATGAAAAACAATGAATAAACAGCTGTTTATATTTGGTTAAATGTTATTATTTGCATGTATTTTATACAAACTAAAGCTAACACGTAGTAAACAGTGGGTTAATAAGCGTTAGCTTGCTGGTTTGTTGTATCTAAATGTAAATATAATTTATATTTGGTGGTGTTTTTTAACAAATTCCATAAAAGCACGATCTGCAACAGATAAATAGCCATCTTTCCGCCATGCAATGGCAATATTTAGGTAAACGGGGTGCTCAAAGGGGATTGGGACTAATCCTGCTTCATGCTCTGTCACCATCTCTAAAAGCGCAGCAATGGCAAAATCATTACGCACTATTTTTAATATCATTGGTAACAAGTTAGTTTCGAAAGCTATTTTTGGGCTGTAGTTATATTCATTACAGATTTGGTCGATATATTCACGATGAAAATAGCCAGCTTTGAACATGACGAGCTCTTGCTTAAAGAAAGTATCAAAGTTGATGCTTTTATATTGCGCTAATGGGTTGTCTGGGCTGACTGCTGCAACCATCTGTGTAGTAATTAAGTGCTCCGTAGAAAGGCTTTCGGGTACATGGCTACAATGTATGACTCCAAGATCCAATTCTTTACTGAGTAGCATCTGTCTTATTGTTTCAGTTCCAGCTTCGACAATGGTTAGTTTTAGTTCTGGGTACTGGCTCTTAAACCCCATGAGGATTTCAGGCAGATAGTAAGACCCAAGTGAACTCGGTACCCCTAGTTTTACTTCACCTTTGGTTAGCCCTTTTAGCTCTTCCATTGCGGTGGTTGCATCCTGAACATTTTGCAATATCAAGCGAGCATGGCGAAGTAATACCTCACCTTCTGGAGTAAGGGTGACCCGGCGGTCATTACGATCAAACAAAATGATGCCAAGCTGAGCTTCAAATTTTTTGATCGCGATACTGAGTGCCGGTTGAGCAATATTCAGTGCTTGTGCTGCTCGGGTAAAGTTACCCGTATGTGCAAGCGTCGTGAAATAGGTGAGCTGGCGAATATCCATAGCTATATCTTTTATTTATCATCTTTATAGTTTTTATATATTTTCATTATTAAGCTTAAATTGCTACTTTTTGTATAGGATTACTGACGAGCAATGGAACATGATAGAGATAAAAACACCTGAGTATCGGCGGGCGAGCTTGGCTTTGTGCTTAGGATCTTTTTTAATATTTTGTAATTTATACCTCTTTCAACCAATGCTTCCCTTAATGGCTGAAGCCTTTTCGGCCTCGGCGACGCAGGTTAATTGGCTAGTGGCTGCTGGCACGCTTGCGCTTGCGGTGATGCTGGTTCCTTGGGCTGTTCTATCAGAGCGAATAGGGCGTAGAGAAGTTATGCTACTCAGCTTAGCGTTACTCCCTGTTATTGGCTTCATGATGGTGTTCTTCAATTCGCTATGGGCGCTGAGTTTTGGACGAGCCTTAATGGGGGCGGCTTTAGCGGGTTTTGCTGCAGTAGCTGTTGCCTACATGGCTGAGGAATTTACGCCTAAAGCCTTAATGCTAGCGGTCGGTGGGTATATTAGTGCTAATTCATTAGGTGGCATTTTTGGCCGAATCAGCGGTGGATTAATTGCAGATAGTTTTGGCTGGCAGGTTGCCGTTATTGCGATGTCGCTATTTAGCCTATTCATTGCGATTTTGGTATATCGCTTGTTACCCAAGCAGCAACACTTTAAACCTGTTAAAGGGCAGCTTCGTAACCAAACATACAGTGTGATCCATCATTTACGTAATCGTGAGTTGTGGTTTGCAATGATGATTGGTGGGGTAAATTTTGCGTTGTTCGTAAACCTTTATTCGGTAATGGGCTTTAGGTTAGTTGCTGAACCTTATAGTGTACCGGTGAGCTGGGCGTCGATGATATTTTTGTGTTACTTAAGTGGCACCGTTACAGCAAAACTGAGTGGGCGCTGGACGCAACATTTTAGTGCTATATCGGGCATGGTTATGGGGACGACCGTTAGCGGTTTTGGCATGTGGCTTGCCTTAATTGAATCGATACCAACGATGCTTATTGGTCTGGTCCTAATCAGCTCAGGCGCTTTTTTTACGCACTCTTTAGCGTATGGATGGGTGAGTCAACGCGCTCAATTATCTAAAGCGACCGCAACAGCACTGTATTTGGTGCACTATTATGTCGGCGGAAGTTTAGGTGGTTTCTTCCTGATTGCTTGCTGGGAATACTATGGTTGGGGTGGTGTGATTAGTGGGGGCTCGGCACTCTACTTTATTATCTATTGGTTATGTTTTCGTTTACAACGTATCACTAAAGATGAGAGCCATTACCATGACGTTGGTACTGATAAAAAGGGCGTTAGTTAACGCCCCAGCATCAATACTCTATTATCAAGACCCTATTCTCAAGGCCTAAGAATTAAAATTTGAATTGACCCACGACATGATCGAGCTCTTTGGCCATTTCGGTTACTTGTTTGCTGGCTATCGATGACTGATCAACAGCACTTGCCGTGTTTGTTGCCAGTTCAGCAATACGGATAATATTTTGGTCTATTTCTGAGGAAACCATAGCTTGCTGCTCAGAAGCTGATGCAATTTGCAGGCTTTTATCTGAGATACCAGTGATGGCTTCCGTAATACGGTTGACGGCATCGGTGGCTTCTTTTGTTTGCTCGACAGTCGATATTGCCAACGTTTGGCTGTCTTTCATAAGTGAAACACTTTGGCTAACACCAATGTGAAGCCGTTCAATAGTTTGCTCTATTTCTTCTGTTGAGCTGTGAGTTCGTTGGGCGAGTGAACGTACTTCATCAGCAACAACGGCAAAGCCTCGACCATACTCACCAGCTCGAGCCGCTTCGATTGCAGCATTTAAAGCCAGTAAATTAGTTTGGTCGGTAATATCACGGATCACCGATATCACTTTGTTGATATTATTACTTTCTGCTTCTAGTGTTTGAATTTGCTGTTGCGCGGTATGAATTTTCTCTGCCAGCGATTGAATGCCTTCTCCAGCCCGTTGGCTAATAGCTAAGCTTTGTTGTGCATTTTTCTTCCCTTGCTCGGCGGAATCGGCAGCATCGGTTATATTGCTAGCAATTTCATTGCTGGTGGCTAGCAGTTCATTAATAGAGGTCGCCACATTGGCGGATTCGTTTTGTTGCTGCTGGGCATTGTTGAGGCTATTAGCGGCCGAAGCACTTGATTCGTTGGCACTGGTGTTTAACTGCTGGGATATAGACGCTACATTTTGAATGATAGACTGTAGTTTCTCTGCAAATTGGTCGAACGATTGGCTTAGTACGGAAAGTTCATCTTTGCCTTTGTCATTCATTCTTACGGTTAAATCCCCGTTGCCATTGGCAATGTCTTTCATGACTTGGTTGACGGTGTGTAAGCGGCGGGTGATCTTCCGGCTAATAGTGCCGAGAGCGACCACCATCAATAGTGTTAATAAGCTACCTCCAACTAGCAAGGCGACTTTTTCAGACTGTTGCTCTTCCTGAATGCTGTTAACGATAGATGCTTCAAGTTGTTCTATATCATGCTCAACGGCCTGAACATTACTGCGTAATTCACCATAAAGACCCGCATTGTAAGTCAGTCCGATAGTGGTAAAACCTTCGGCGAGTTCATCAAACATCATTTGGTACATGATGATACTGCGGCGGATTGTTTTTTGTTCTCGTACCGTGAGTTCACTGTTGCTTAGTGCGGAGGTTAAGCTTTCTATATTATTATTGAACGAAGCAATATGATCGCTGTTTTTGGTGATGAGGAAATCTTTTTCATTACGGCGTAATGTTAATAACATCCGGTAGAGGAGCTCATTGCCAGTGACTAATATCTTTTCCTCTGCGTCATTTGCTACATTACGGATGTTCCCCCGTAAACCTTCTTGAGGTGTTAAACCTAACAGAATTGTTTGATCGGCAATGATGTTGAACTGGGTGGAATATGTATCAAGAGAAAGCTGGAGGTTATCAAATTTGGCGTTATTTGAGTCATTGTATTGTGCGAGAAGCGCCTTAATATTCTTGAGCCGTAGGCTAAGCTGTATCTGCTTCTGGTTAAACTGCTCGATATATTGTGGATCGAGCCGGGCAAGGAAGTCTTTTTCATGACGACGAAGTGTGAGCAGGTCGGAATTACTATGTACTGTTTCTTGAACCGCAAATTGTAGTTGGTCGAGTTTTTTAAATGATAAGGCCTCAAAGGCGCCAAAAGCAATCATGGTGCAGACAAGCAGAACGGTGGTGAGTAATAATTTAGCTTTAATTGTGTGAAATGATGGCACCCGCATTGTTTTCTCCTGTTATTTGCTTTTTAGGGCTCGACAGGCTGATAGGGCTTTAGCCTAGCTTCATGTATACCCAAGACAAACTTTCCATACTTTATAACTATAGGCTCAGACGGGAGGGAAATGTGAAAAACCCCAGAAATAGCAGCAAAATGAGGGGAACTGCGGCTAAATCTGAGATTTTTGTCAGTAGGGTGTTACTTTGGTGAAAACGGGTATTACATTAGTTAATCGCCATTGCTAATAAAGAAACGGGGTGGATAGTTTCTAAATCCGTATTTTCTTCAATTTGCCATTTGCAGGTTTCGCAGTCAGTAATGGCAAAGTCAGCTTTTGAACGTTTAATTTGGTTAAACAGATTATCGCCGATAGCCATTGAAGTACCATAGTTCTCGGTTTTAAACCCATAGGTACCAGCTAGGCCACAACATTGGCTGTCTAGCACTTCGACCTCTAAACCGGGGATCATTTTCAATAGTTCAATGGTATAAAGACTACCGCCCGTACGCTCTAAATGGCAAGGGGTGTGGTAAACGACCTTTTTATTAATCGGTTTCATTTTCGGCACTTTACCGTTCATGAACTGCTTCAGTAAAAACCGAGTGACGTACTCAATTTTGTCAGCCACTTTATGGTTATCAACCTTAAGTACATTTGGATATTCTTCTTTTAACGTGAACGAGCAAGTCGATGACGTTGAAATAATTTGTGAGTCATACTTTTCAACAGCAGCGGTGAAATTTTTGACATTTAGCCGTGCATTCTTCTTCGCTTTATCAAAGAAGCCGTTAGCAATTAGCGGTACACCGCAGCACTTCTCTTTATCAAGTAGTTGTACACCAATACTCATGGCATTCATTACTTTAACAAAGTCTTTGCCAAGCTGGGGATGGTTATAATTCACATAGCAGCCATGAAAATAGTGCACTTGCTGCGGGTATAGCGCCTGACTGGTACAGTTCTGTTTGTACCAGCGACGGAATGTACCGTGTGAATATTTTGGCAAGCTTTTATGGTCATGCACACCAATGGTTTTATGCATGATTTTTTTAACGGGTTTTAAGCTCGTAATGGTATTAACAATAGGCGCAAAGGGGGTGGCCGCTGAGCCCATCAAATCAGTGTGGCTTAGCACATAATCACGAATTGTTTTGATATTGAGGGGGAGCTTTGCATGATTATCGCGGGCAACTGCGATCATATCACCAATTTTAACACCTGAAGGACAAGCGGTTTCACAGCGCTTGCAGTTTGTGCATAGCTTCAAGGTTTCATCATAAAACTCAGGACTTTTAATGCGTAACCGTTCGCCATCTGGACCACATTGTTTTGGCCCTGGGTATTCTGGGTTTGCTTTGGCGACAGGGCAATAAACGGTACAGACTGTACACTTTATGCACTGGTCAAAACTGGTGTCTTTTTGAAGAAGGCTCATGCTGTTGTCCTTTCTTGTTTTACGATTGTGTCTGAATGTGGCATTGCTTGATGGCAAGATTGAGCAATCATTCTTTCGGCGACATAATGGCCTGTAGAAATAGCTACGCCAGAACCAGAGCCCTCTTGTACTGGATCGTAATGTGCCAAAATGGCGCCAGCACAATACAAATTACTGATTGCTTTACCAGCGATAGAAGGGTTAAGTTGTTGGTTACAGCTGACACCCATTTTCATAAAAGGGTGGCTTTGCTTGGCAAAAAATTGGCTTTGATACCAGTGATCACGGTGTGAGTTTTTAGCAATATCTAAACCGAAAATAGGTTCTTCAATACTTTCACGATGAGCCGCTAATCCTTTACTGAAGAAACTACCACTTGCTATTAAAAAGTTATCAGCACTTAACGCAATATCATGGTGGTTGCGTGTATAAACTCTTGTTAGTTTATTACCTTCGACATCGCCTTTTAGCACTTCATCACCGGCCAGCAGTAAGCCACCTAACTTTTTATAATGTGATTTCATGGCCTCTTCTAGGCGGATACCAAGAAGTGATGGTGGCATGGTTGGTAGCTCGCAAATTTTAAATCCGGTGAGCCCTTCAAGAAGCTTGATGGTGGCAGCGCCATCGCCATTGCCAAAAATTGCTGGCAAAATCACAAGGTCGGCTTTGCCTACCTGTTGGATCATGGATTTGGCAAAGGCGTGCAATTTAACTTCATCTCGAAGTACACGAGAAATATCAATAGAACGGAACTCACACGGGTTACGCTGCATATTGTCAAAATCAGGTAACTCAACAGCAGCTGTTTTGATATTTACATGAGCGAACTGTGGCAATTTAGCAAGGTTATCGGCTGCAAGTTGAGGCTGGAAATCACGGAAACCATCGACAGTGACGAGTGCAACATCTGTTAAGCCTTGGCAAAGATTATTCAGTGGAAACTGATGAACGGTCTGTTGAGAAAGCCAAGTTGAACGAAATGTTCCCATAGGCGTGACACGGTAGTGGTTATCTTCATTTTCTTGAGCACTAAGGTATATACCACATTGCTCCATCATGCCCTGATACCAATTAATCGCCTCGCGGCTAGCGATAGGCCCAATTTTACTATATGGGTGCTCGGGGCTTTGCTCTGCCAGTAAGTCAAAAACCTTGAATGGTGATGTAACCGCTTTGCCATTAGGTAGGTGGCTTAATATATCGACAGAGCCGGATGAGAAGTGTAATGCACTTTGGCCTGCTGCAATCACAGCGGTTTTTAAGCCTGCTTCAGCACAACGTATCGCACAGCTGAGTCCAGCAACGCCACCACCAATTACGATGCTATCAAATTTCATTGTGCTACCTCTTGTTCGGTATTTTTGTGCGCAGTTTCTAATGTTTGTTGTTCTGGTAAATCACTTACACCGAATAAGCCTTCATAGATCCAATAAGTGAATTCACCTTCGCGAAGGGCATCACCCCAGAAAACAGGTTTGATCCCTTTCCAGCGTTCTTCTAAAAAGTCTTCTAGTAAATGACTAGCTTCATTGCCCGATGTTTTGCCAAATTCAGAAAACAAACCCGCAGCACGGTATGAGCAGAGCTCACCTTGGCATGGCCCCATCCCAATACGTGTACGACGGCGAAGATCGATTAAGTTATGCACATCTAAATCTTTAATGGCATATTCCACTTCACCGCAGGTCACCATTTCACATTCGCAAATGACAGCCTGACTTTTCTTATCGTTATTGAGGAACTTTTCAGCGCGTTCGCCATGACGGTAAAAGGCCGATTGGTAAACAGGCTTTGCTAAACTGGCTGTTGGCTTTTTCTTTGGTTTTGCTTGCTCAGAGCCTGGTAATGGCTTCTCGTGGGTAATGCAAGGTGCGGTATTACCCAATTTTTTCGCGACAAGATCGGTTGTCCATTCGGCCATCATGCGGTAAGTCATCAGCTTGCCGCCAGTAATAGTAATGAAGCCATCAAGACCATCTCGCTCAGCATGATCTAGCAGTACAATGCCGCGGCTTATGTTTCGACCACTGGTATCACCATCAACAGCAACCAGAGGGCGCACACCTGCATAAGCACGTAATACGCGTGTATTGGCCATAATTGGCGCAAGTTTTGTGCCTTCTTCCAGCAAGATGTCAATTTCTTTGCTGGTCACATGCAGGTCATCAATTTGGTCGTAGTCAATGCGTTCGGAGGTGGTACCAATTAATGAGATGGTATCTCCTGGTACAAGGATGTCGGCATCCGATGGCTTACGGCAGCGGTTAATGACAAGGTTGTTGATGCGGTAGTCGAGGATCAGTAACGATCCTTTGGCTGGGAACATCTTAATGGAGAGATCGCCGTACTCACAGATTTGCTGTCCCCAGATCCCTGCGGCATTTACAACCTGTTTAGCGTGGATGTCGAAGTGCTCGCCAGTTTTCATGTTCAAGCATTTCACGCCACGAACTGTAGCCCCATCACGAATGAGCCCAGTAACGTGGGTGTGATTGAATAATTTTCCGCCATGCTCAACGGCATCAATCACGTTAGATGCCGCAAGCCGGAATGGGTCGAGCGTGCCGTCGGGTACTTTGACTGCACCAATCATATTTGGATTACAGTTTGGCTCCAAGCGCAGTGCATCTTGTGGTGATAGTTGTTCAACATTTATATCTGCTTGCTGACACGATGAAATAAAGTGCTTTTGAAAGTCGAGATCATCATCAGGTAAAGAGATAAACAAGCCTTGTGTATCTTCAACACAGTGGCGAGCAATGTTCTTAAGAATTCGGTTTTCTTGAATGCATTCCTTTGCCGATTCCTGATCAGTAACGGCATATCGGGCTCCAGAGTGCAGTAGGCCGTGGTTACGCCCCGTTGTACCAGAAGCGAGATCATCCTTCTCAACGAGAATGCAAGACAGCCCACGCAAAGCACAATCTCGCATAATACCAGTGCCTGTCGCGCCCCCGCCGATAATAACAACATCTGTTTCAAACCAACTATTCATGTTCGTTTTCGCTTATTGTTTGGTCCATGAATCAGGAAAATGGTGGTTTCCTTCGTTTTTATGCTGCTAAATATGCCACTTTTCTTAGGGTTATTATTTGATCAAGCACACACTAATGAGCGAACGAGCATTCGTTCGCGCTTTAATGTGATTGTTTGATGAAAAAGTATTCAATGGTAAGTGAAGAAAGCGAATTGGTTTTATATCTTTGCATTGGCCATCTGTTGGTTAACAAAATGAAACATTTCATTTTTTGATGATCTAATTGTTATGTTATAACGTATCGCCACAAAAGAGATGTTATAACATAACAATTAGGATGTAACTTGTGAAAAAGAAAATACTCTCGCTTATTATCGGTACTATGGTCGCAGTACCTGCTGTAGCAAATACGCTTTCTAATCCACAGATTGGCGTGGTGCTGGATGGTTATTATCAAGATGGACAGCGTAATAATTCAGAAAGAGAGGAAGGTTTTGGCTTGGGTCATACCGAGCTTAATATGTCTGCGAACATTGATGATAAGTTTTATGGCTCGCTAACAACGGTGCTTGAGAGTCATGGTGATCACACCGATTTACTGATTGAAGAAGCATTTATTGAAACCTTAGCAATGCCGAACGGGGTGAATATTCGCGCAGGCCGTTTCCTATCAGATTTTGGTTATTTGAATAACCAGCATATGCATGAAGATAACTTTGCTGAGCGACCTGCAGCTTACCGAACCTTTCTCGGTTCGCACTATTATGATGATGGTGTACGTGCGAGCGTCGTACTACCAACGGATCTGTATGTACGTTTTGGTGTTGAGGCATTAAGCGGTGACAAGATGTCTGCAGTTGAAGACGGTTCAACAATTGGTGTGTACGGTGCCACCATGAAAATGGGAGGAGATTTATCGGCAGAATCAAGTTGGCAGTTTGGTTTAAGCTATTTACGCAATGAAAATGGCAAGGCGAATAGTTTCGATGATGATCATGCCCATGGGCACAGTGGTCATGAGCACGATCATGACCATAGTCATAGTGCAGCAATGACGGGTGAAAATTTATACGGTGCAGATTTTGTATGGAAATGGGCGCCAGACGGTAACTATAAGTACCGCAATTTTACCTTTGCAGCTGAATACATGATGCTCGATAACTTAGCGGATAAAAAATTCCATTCTGCCCCGGATAATTTACACGCTTACTATGCTTCTGGTGTCTACCGTTTTAACCCAAGCTGGTCGGCGGGTATTCGTTATGGTGAGGCTGAAAACTATTATGGCCATGAACACGGTCACCATTCTCATGGTCACACTCCTAACATTGGTTTCCATGACCAGAAAGATAAAGAGTTCGATGCCATGGTCGCATGGAATTCATCTCACTTCGGCACTATTCGCGCTCAATATTCACGCGTAGAAAGTGAAAAAGACGGTAGTAAAGAAAACACTGATAATGTCTTCACCTTACAGTATGTAATGACATTCGGTGCGCACGGTGCTCATGCTTTCTAAGCAAGGGCTAAGAATGATGGCTGCGGGGGCAGCCATTTTTTCAGCCCCAGCATTAGCCCTTAATATTTTTGTTTGTGAACCGGAATGGCAAGCGCTTATCCATGAGCATGCGCCTGAAGCCGATATTTTTT
This sequence comes from Photobacterium minamisatsumaniensis, assembly GCF_050336695.1. NCBI lineage: Bacteria > Pseudomonadati > Pseudomonadota > Gammaproteobacteria > Vibrionales > Vibrionaceae > Photobacterium > Photobacterium minamisatsumaniensis. The sequence continues at coordinate 30,080 of NZ_JAKJSI010000053.1, forward strand.
CGGCAACCACAGCGAAGCAAGACCCCCATTATGTTCAGGCTCGACCATCACTGATCGCCAAAATGCGCCAAGCTGATATGGTGATGTGTTCAGGGGCTGAATTAGAAATTGGTTGGTTGCCGATGCTACAAAACCGGAGTGGTAATCCAGCGGTTCAAGAGAATGGCAAAGGCCTGCTGTATGCTTCTGATTTTGTAAGAATGCTTGATACCCATAACCATGTTGACCGTGCAATGGGAGATGTTCATGCGCATGGCAATCCACATGTCCAATTTGCGGCGCAAGATATGATTGCGATTTCTCGTGCTGTTACCCGTAAGCTTCAGGCACTAGACCCAGAGCAACATGGTCAGTATCAACTAGATGGTATGCGCTTTCGTGCTAATTGGGTGAAAAAATTAAATGATTGGCAAGACAAAGCTGCGCCATTAAAAGGTCAAAAAGTGGTGGGGTACCATGCGACTTATAGATACCTATATGACTGGTTAGGTGTCGAGCAAGTTGCCGATCTCGAACCAAAGCCGGGGATATCGCCAACAACCTCACACCTACAATCACTGAGCCAGCTAAATCACGATGACATTGATGCGATAATTTATTCCACTCATCAAGATAAACGGCCAGCAAGTTGGCTACATCGACAGACGAAAAAGCCAATGATTGAACTCCCTCTTTCTGTTTCAGAAGGTCAATCGCTGTCAGATCTGTACGATGAAGTGATCGATAAGTTATTAGTGATGTTAGATAAATGATTGCGAACTATTCATGGTTACTACCTGCCATTGCTTGTGGGGTTATCGCTTTAATCGGCAACGTAGTATTAGGGCAGCAGGTGTTGAAGCGCCAAATTATTTTTATTGATCTAGCGGTTGCTCAAGTTGCAGCACTTGGTGCCGTAGTCAGTCATTATTGGTTAAATACATCAGCATTATTTTCTGGCAGTTGGCTAGGTAGCATGGCGGGTGCTTGGGGGTTATCTCTACTTTTTTGCTCTTTTATTGCGTTTATCGAAACGCGTTATAAGCAGCACCTTGAGCCGTTAATTGGTAGTTTATTCGCGGTATCGGCTTCGTTAGCAATTATTTTGGTCAGTAAGGATCCGCATGGTGCGGACTTCATTCAAAACATTTTGAATGGACAGCTATTATGGGCGACGTGGGATGATTTTTGGCCACTGGCAATAATAACAGCGCTAATGCTAATTGTGATTTTGCGCTGGCCACAATTCATGGAAGGGAAAGGGTTCTACATTATTTTTGCGCTGCTTATGCCCATTACGGTGAAGCTAACTGGGATTTATCTTGAGTTTGCTTTACTCGTGATCCCTGCACTCTGTGCCTCTTCTATAAAAGGACGCCAGTTCTTTATCGCGAGTATTGGTATTGGTTGTGTGGGTATCATTACAGGGATCGTTGCATCGGCGTATTATGATTTGCCCAGCGGGGCTAGCATTGTTATCACGCTATTCATCACTGGCATGATATTCGGCTGGACCCATAAAAAAGCCTTTCCCGCCCTGAGTAGATGCTGATTTTTCATATTGAGACTGCCTAGCGTGAAACTTAGCCAGTCTCAGTTTGTAGAGTCCATCTTGACTCTTTTTCTGATTCACTTAAACCGTGACTGTACTGCACTGATCTTTTACGTGGAAGTGCTCCGCTAAAAATAATCTTGAGCAGTCGCGACCTGCATCTTTACATGTATAGAGTGCTTGATCAGCGCGTTCTAGCATCGTGCTGATGTTATCACCTTCACAATAGCTTGTTATTCCAATACTTGCAGTAACAGAGAACCGATTGTTTTCCTCGATGGTAGGAAACTTGAGTTGGCGAATATTGGTTAGCATTTGCTCGGCAATATATTGCGCAATATGTGAAGGGGTATTCGGTAAGAATAGGACGAACTCTTCTCCACCATAGCGGCCAAATAAATCGGTTGATTTAACCTGACGTTGGATTAAATCGGTAAAACCACGCAGAACATGGTCGCCTGTATTGTGGCCCCATGTGTCGTTAATACGTTTAAATTTATCAATATCAATAAGTAATACTGAGAAAGGCTGCTTTTTACTTTTACAGAGTGTTAAATTTTTTTGTGCAAGCTGGAGTAACATTCGGCGATTATAAATCCCCGTCAGTGGATCGAGTGTTGCTTGTCGGTATAGCCGCATTAACATATACAACTTTGACAGCTGAGACCAAATAACGATAAAAGCTAATGTTGTCTGTAACCAATAACTCGCAATGTTTTCAGGGCTAATGAAGGATGTAGATTGGTAGTCAGCTATCAGTTGGCTCAATGCTGTTACAGTGAGTAAACTCAAACTCTCTTTCAGTGTGATTGGCAATACGGTTAACATGGCAACATGAATAACAGGTAATAACGTGTAACCATAAATATAGCCGCTGTAAACCGTTGGAAAATCAAGTATCCACATGCAGTACAGATAAAAAGCATTCATTAAGATGACCATAAGAATAATGGATGACTTGGAATGCTTTAGTGAAGTGACTTGATGGTTATATTTAGCAAGAACAAGAAGGAAAATACCAAGCAGTGCCCGCGCCAGAATAATAGGGTAGCTTTGATGCTCGGCGAGAAAAGCCAAGTCAAAAGGTAGCCAAGCGAGTACAAGCATTCCCCATACAGAACCCAGCATACTCACTCTGCTACAAAGGTAACCACTGCGGGTATTGCGAAAGCTGTTTGAATGAGCATCCGCACTCCATAAATCAGGGATGTATAGCTTTATAGATCGTATTATCTGATTCGGTGTTTCGTGCATCATTCTCGCTTATATCGATTTCATCGATATTAGTACAAAAATCCCATTCACTGACGTAATTAACAGGATGTGTAAACTGTGACTCACCATTATCCTATAGAGCACAACTGATTTCAGTGATACTGATCCAGTAAGTTGATATGCACATAGGATAATGCTGAATTAGCATAGACAGTATGTTGCTGCCTTTTGGTTGTACTTGATTTGGTATCGTAGGCGGGACTTGCTATTATCAGCACCATATTAATTGGCCTACAAATAGTAAAGAACCCGTTTTATGAACACAGGTGTTATGTTTCTTATTCCTGCGCTACTTGGCGCTCAGCTTATATTGACTCTCGTTCTTACTAAGGGCGATATCTGTCCAGGGCAACGTGGTCGAGTACACAAAACGCTGCCAGTACTGATTCTTGGTTGGCTTATTGCATCGGTATTTCAGCCAATTGCTGTTTTACCCATGGTGGCGTTGGGTTACTTCACATTGAAAGTTAAAACCGGCAAAACCCGTGATGCTGGTCCCCTAAAGGTTTTCTATGCAGCAGATGCGTTAGCGTTTATTGCTTGGTTAGGTTTATTACCAGTATTAACGCTGCAAGGTGCAGCGTTGAGCCTTTGTGCCGTTGTACTGTTTGGCTCATTGACTGCGCATTTATTATTAACGCAAGCTCGTACTCGCCTACAGGCATTTCATCGCCTACTGCCTTTCGCCGGCTTTGCTAGTGCGATGTTAAGCGTGTTGTGTATTTTATGGTTGTCCTCTTCATTGAGTGAAACAGCATTAAGCGAATTAACCAGCAATGTAATAGGCTCATTACTATTAATGGTATGTGCTTTATTGGTATGGGCGATGCACTTACTAACAGGTAAGGTTGTGAATAAGTGGCAACTTGTTGTTGCGGCTTGTTTTATGGCTGTTTCAGCTAGCCTACAAATCGCGCTTGTTTAACATTACCTCGGCTTATTACATTGCAGAGGAAAAGTAAGATATGTGACGCGGATTTTTTCAATCAGCTTAACTCTGACTATGCTTATATTGGTTATCAATATTTGGTTAATTGGTATCAAGGAGGTAGGTATGGAGATCAATAACTTGTTAAGCATGGATGGAAACATTGTGCTGGGCATCGTTAACGAAAGGCTGCGTCTTGAATGCTCAACGGTTGAAGAGCTCGTGAGTCGATACGAACTAGACTTCAACGAGCTAAATGAAAAAATGGAATCGCTGGGTTACCACTACGATCCCATCAATAATCAATTTAAATAGCCTCATTCTTTTAGCATAAATAGCCGCAATTATTAATTAATTGCGGCTATGCTGGCTTTATCCCTTCTAAATGCGTTTGGCATTGCTGTTTTGCTGTGGCAAAAAATGCCGATAAGTAATGCCTTTCTCGCTCTGAGGCTCGAACTCCTGCAAACAAACGACGCCATAGTCCATCCCCAAGTGGCTTACTCACAATGAGTCCCTGGCGGGCATAATCATAAACGGCCCAATTGGGTAATGCGGCCACACCAAGCCCTGCCGAGACCATTTGAATGAGCATTAGGGTGTTGTCAGCTTGTTTCCAATGATTCGGTTCAATACCAGCAGGTTGTAAAAAGTGTTTAACCACATCTAAGCGGTTTTTCTGTACGGGGTAGGTCAGCATGGTTTGATCAAGTAGATCTTCAGGGCTTATATATTCTTTATCGACAAGATGTGACTGTGGTGAAACGATGAGTCGCATTTCAAAATCAAATAAGGGTTCGAAATGTATTTCATTACGTGGTTGTATATCTGACGTAATAACAAGATCTAATTCACCTGCGGATAAGGCAGGTATCGGCTCAAAACCAAATCCAGATGAGAAATCGAGCGTTACACTAGGCCAGTGTATTTGGTATTCTTTTAACGCAGGCATGAGCCACTGAAAACAAGAATGGCATTCAATGGCCATATGTAAACGTCCATTAGTATCTTCTTTTAAGCTGGCTAATTCATGTTCTGCTTTGGTTATTCTTGGGATCAGGTCATCAGCAAGGCGCAGGAGTATTTGTCCTTCTGCCGTAAATTTCACTGGACGGGTTTTCCGTAAGAATAGCTGACCGCCAAGGCGTTGTTCCAGATCTTTTAACTGATGTGAAAGCGCTGACTGGGTTAAGCACAACGTATTTGCGGTTGCCGTTAGTGAGCCCGTGTCGCGTAACACTGATAACGTTCTAAGGTGTTTTATTTCAATCATCGTTGCAAATTCATCCTTGTTGTTGATTGAAAGAGGCAGCTGAAGATCCGCTTCAATGTCTGTCTACAGGTTGAGTATGCAACCTATCTTTGTGCCAATGTACTGTGTATTACTGGATGTGTAAACATCTAGACGGCTAAAGTGTTGTTGTTTTTTCGATTCTAATAATTATGAATATATTTCATGCTAATCATTAAGTATTAGAAATTGCTCATAATTCGGCTGTGCGTCATTGTTTATACATCAACGCGGAATACCGCTGACATGGATGAGAGAGCACGATGACGATAGTAGAACGAAAAGACGTAGCAGAAACAGCGGGTACGACTACACACATTCTTGGCTACCCACGCGTTGGTAGCCAACGAGAATTAAAATTTGCACAAGAGAAATACTGGCGTGGAGAAATCAGCCAATCTGAATTAAAGGAAGTGGGTAGCTTGTTACGTCACCGTCACTGGGGTGACCAATCAGGAGCAGGTTTAGAGTATGTTTCGGTGGGTGACTTTGCATGGTATGACCATGTGCTTGGAACAAGCCTATTGTTAGGACATGTACCTAAAAGGCACCGGACTGGCTTTCCTGATCTCGATACGTTATTCCGTGTTGCTCGTGGTAAGGCTCCAACAGGCTGTGCGTGTGCCGCTTCTGATATGACTAAGTGGTTTAACACGAATTACCATTATATTGTGCCGGAATTCAGTGCGGATGATGAGTTTAAGGTGAGCTGGCAGCAATTGTTTGAAGAAGTTGCTGAAGCACAAAAAGCCGGTCACAAAGTAAAGCCTGTACTGCTTGGCCCTGTGTCTTACTTATGGCTAGGTAAAGAAAAAGAACAGGGTTTTGACCGTCTTTCGCTGTTACCAAGGTTACTAACAGCCTACCAACAAATACTGAGTAAACTGGCTAACTTGGGTGTTGAGTGGGTTCAGATTGATGAGCCGATATTGGCGTTAGAGTTACCTAAAGCGTGGGCTGATTCGTTCAAGATTACTTATCAAGTACTACACGGAAGCACCAAGCTGCTATTGACGACTTACTTCGATAACGTTACCCACCATCTCGACCGTATAACAGCATTAAAGGTTGACGGTTTACATCTCGATATAGCCTCAGCACCTGCGCAGCTTCAAACGGTGGCAGATGCTTTACCTGATAACTGGGTATTTTCAGCGGGTGTGATTAATGGGCGAAATGTATGGCGTGCAGATGTTAGTGCAATACTTGAATCACTCATCCCAATAAAAGCGCAGCTAGGTGAACGACTGTGGGTGGCAACATCTTGTTCATTACTTCATACCCCGATTGATTTAGACTTAGAAACAGGACTCGATCCAGAAGTTCGTCAGTGGTTAGCGTTTGCGAAGCAAAAATGCCGTGAAGTTACGCTGCTAGCTCAAGCATTGGATGGAAACCAAATCGCCATTGATGATTGTGTACGCTACAGTGCGCCAATTAAGGCGAGGGCAACCAGTGAACGTGTTAATAACAAAGCAGTAAGCCTACGAACTCAAGCAATAAGCGATGCCTTAGCTGACCGTAAGTTGCCATATAATGAACGAGCAAGAAAACAACGCCAGTCATTAAACTTGCCATTACTGCCTACTACGACAATTGGTTCATTTCCTCAAACATCGGAAATTCGTACTCAGCGACGTGATTTTAAAGCGGGGCGGCTATCAGAACAAGATTACACCACAGCAATGAAAAGCCATATTGCAGATGCCATCGAACGCCAACAGCGTCTTGGTTTAGATGTGTTGGTACACGGTGAAGCTGAACGTAATGACATGGTTGAGTATTTTGCAGAGCAGCTAGAAGGGTTTGCTGTCACGCGTTTTGGTTGGGTTCAAAGCTACGGCTCTCGGTGTGTTAAGCCGGCAGTCATTGTTTCTGATATCTATCGTGCAAAGCCGATGACTGTTGAGTGGACAAGTTATGCGCAATCGTTATCTGAAAAACCAGTAAAAGGCATGCTAACTGGTCCTGTTACTATTCTGGGCTGGACATTCCCACGTGAAGACTTAAGCCGTGAAGCGATAGCAAACCAAATCGCGCTAGCACTAAGAGATGAAGTGGCGGATTTGCAAAATAAAGGCATTAAAGTCATTCAGATTGATGAGCCTGCAATCCGTGAAGGCTTACCGTTGAAAGTCAGTGAGTGGCAAGCATACTTAAAGTGGGCAGTGAAGGCATTTAAGATTTCAGCGGCAAGCGCAGAGCCAGAAACACAGATCCACACTCATATGTGTTACAGCGAATTTAACGATATCATTAAAGCTGTTGCTGCTTTAGATGCTGATGTGATCACGATTGAAACGTCACGCTCAGATATGGAATTACTGAAAGCGTTTGAAAAATTTGATTACCCGAATGAAATTGGTCCAGGTGTTTATGATATTCATTCACCAAATATACCTGAGGTTGAGCAAATTGTTGATTTAGTGGAAAAAGCGGAGGCCTTGATTCCAGCCGAGCGCTTGTGGATCAACCCAGATTGTGGATTAAAAACCCGCAATTGGGAAGAAACAGAAAATGCATTAACAAATATGGTCAAAGCCGCAAAAGTGTTACGTAAACAATGGCAAGCTAAAGCGGTTTAGTTTGAAAGTAGTCAACTAATACTAGTGTTGGTGAATGGAATAAACAAAAAGAGCGCTTAGCGCTCTTTTTATTTGGTATTATTCATTTGAATAGACATAAATCGATCAATTTATAAAATAGAATCGTTAAGAGCGTCCTTTAATATCATCAAATGATGGCTTGTAATTTGAAGGTGTGTATTTGGGGTCTAGCTTTGGGAAGTCGGTTGTTTCTCTTTGCCCCTGAATATCATTAAATGACGGTTTATAATCAGAYTTTATATATTTCACGTTCTGCTCAGAAATATGATAATTATCTTCCCTACCTTGTAATTCAAATGCTTGTGAAGAAAAAGAAAACACAACAGCTGACAGTAATATTAACTTGTTCATAACGGCTTACCTTAGCAAATGGTGAAAGTATGTTGCCTACAATACAATTGTAGCTAGCCAGCCAAAAAAGGTATCACTAACAAGAATAATCTACCTGAAGTCTCAGTTTTGCGTTGAATTATGTGGTAGGGGATCTAGGTATTTGAAAATTAAAAAATATTGTCTTTAATTAAAGTATCAAAATAGACAATTAAGGGCATCATGGATCGTAGGCTTCTTTTTATCACGGCATGCACGGTACTCACTGGGGTAATCTTGTTGTGTGTTCTTTTTAAACTTTTTTATCAAGTTGAAACTTCAAATATTCAGCGGCAGTTTGAGTCTGATACCCAAGAAAAAGTTGATGCGTTATCGCAGGAAATCGCATTACATTTAGAAGTATTACACAGTATTAAAGTGGCATTTGATAATTTAGGGGGGCTTGAGCCAAGTGCATTTTCAAGCATCGCCCAATCCTCAATTTCACGGCATCAGAATATCCAAGCATTAGAGTGGATTCCAAGGGTAACTGAAGAACAACGGCAAGCCTTTGAACAACAAGCGAGCATAAGAATACCGAATTTTAAATTTACCGAGCGTGTCGCCTCTGGCGAAATGGTCACAGCTTCCGTTCGTAATGAATATTACCCGGTTTATTATGTTGAGCCAGTAAATGGCAATGAAGCGGCTATTGGGTTTGACTTGGGATCAAATGCGATTCGTCTTAACGCTATCATGAGTGCCACAGATAGTGGCAAAATACAAATATCAGAAGGCGTAAAATTGGTTCAATCCGGCATTGAATCAGCAAACGTTGGTTTACTGATTTTACTGCCGGTGTATGAGACTGTCTCTCCTCAAACAGTGAAAAAACGCCGAGAATCGTTACTTGGGTTTGTGTTGGGCGTTTATAATCTCACTGATATTCTAGCGAATATATTGCAAGACGCAGAAACGGAAGGTATGGCTTTCAAGCTAATAGATGTGGGGGCAATCGATGCAAATAAAGTGCTCTTTAATAATAAATTGACAGATTCTGAACACCTGATGCCAGAGAATCAATTTATTGTTTCAAAGTCAGTGCTTGATGATGGGGGACGAAGGTGGGTATTTGAAGCTATCCCAACGAAACTGTACTTCACATCAAAACGAACAAAGTTGCCATTGATGGTGTTTGCGGTTGGGGTATTAGTGTTCGGTTTATCGATGTTTTATGGCTTTATTATTATGAAGCGGAATCATCAAATACTCTTGTCACTTGATATAAAGAATAAAGCACTTGATGAAGCCAATAAAAAATTGGAAAGGCTGACAAAAACCGATGTGCTTGTCGGTATTGCGAATCGCCGGTACTTTGATGAAAGTTTAGAAAGAGAATTCATGCGCGCAAGCCGTGATGGTCGGCCGCTAGCATTAATGGTGATAGATATTGATTACTTTAAAGCGTTTAACGATACCTATGGCCATCAGGCTGGTGACCGTTGCTTGCGCATAGTTGCGGGTGAGCTGGAGCGAGTATTAAAGCGCCCTGCAGATATGCTAGCAAGGATCGGGGGGGAGGAGTTTGGCATTATTTTACCAAATACAACAAATGGTGAGGTTGTCGCCAAGCAGTGCCGTCAGGTTATAGAGCGTCTTGCTATTGCACACTCAGGTTCGAAAGTATCTGATGTGGTAACCGTCTCTATTGGGGTTGTAACGTTATACACCCTTACTGATCAAACCATAGACTCAATGTTTAATCATGCCGATGTGGCTCTTTATCAAGCCAAAAATTCAGGACGAAATTGCGTAAGAGCGATGAAGGTTGCTAAACCTCAGCCGGAAACAGTCGCTGGACTGTGCTAAGTGGTAGGAGGTTTTATTTTTGTATTATCTGCTGAATAATTGTGAAAGAAGAAAACGCCTGTTATACAGGCGTTTATCAAGATAGAGGTGTTACTGCTTTACTCTGCTGCAGCGCGAGTAAACGTCAACTTGTGCTCTGCACCCGTTAGTGTCAATTGGTTACCTGCAACGTCTGCGGTGCTCCAATCCATTAATGTAGCGCTCATCAGGCGCTCCATTTCCATCGCAGGCTCAGGGCAAGCCATCATAGTCATCCCCATTTTTTCAATGCGTAGCTTACCGTCTTGTAGCTCGGCTTGGCCGAAGTAACGGTTACAGCCAGAGTGGCCATTCGCGTTCAGATCTGCAGTTAGCTGTAGGTTTGGCGCTTTAAATGGTTCAGGAAGCTCGATTGCTTTATTATCTACTTTTGTAAGTACCCAGTTATGAGTTGCAATATCAGCGTCAGTTGTCATATTGATTACCGGTGTATCGTTAGATGCACAAGCTGCAAGGATAACGGGCATTGCTAATGCAGCAAGATAACGTTTCTTTATCATAATTGATTCCCAATGATAATGCTTAGATTACCAGTTAAACATGCTTTTCCTGAATGTAAACTGGTCAAAAAATAACTTTAATTGAACGATGTTTTTATTCTTTCATTGTTACTATATATCAAGGTGTAGTTCGTGTGAACATAAAATAATGACAACCGATTGAGTATTCAGGTTATATTAAATTCTGTACAACCTTAAAGATAGTATCTTACTGATACCGTCTCAACTGATTGTTAAGCCTACGTCATTTTTATTTTATAGCATAACGGCGCTTGTTTTATTTGGTTTAAACCTTGAAGAGTAACCGGTAATTAGTCGGTCGATTTTTTATCAACCATGTGCAGGTGAACATCTTGCTGAGGAAAGGGGATAGAAATGCCTTCTCGATCGAAACGCATTTTTACTTCACGCGTAATGTCCCAATACACATCCCAATAGTCTTCCGTTTTAACCCAAGGGCGAACGATAAAGTCCACCGATGAAGTATTAAGTGTATGAAGTCTAATGGTGGGCTCTGGCGAGCGAAGTACCATTGAGTGGGCTGTGATGACCTCGAGTAATACTTGTTCGGTACGCTCAATATCATCGCTATATCCAATGCCAAACACCATATCAACGCGGCGTACACGCTCGTGGGTGATGTTTTTAATCGTATCTCCCCAAATCTTACTGTTCGGGACGATTAATATTTGGTTATCAAATGTTTTAATTGTCGTGCTGACTAAGCTCATGTGACTCACTTTCCCTGAGGTACCACCCGCTTCGACAAAGTCATCCACATCAAAGGGACGATAAATCAGCAACATCATGCCGGAGGCAAAATTAGATAGAGTATCTTGCAAGGCAAAGCCGATAATCACACCTGCGACCCCAAAGCCGGTCAATATTGGTGTGAGATCAAGCCCTACCTGCGAGAGGGCGATCAGTAAACCAATAAAAAAGACAATATTTCCCGACATCGATATAAAGAAGTCTTTCATCAATTGTGATAAATGGAGAGTGGGAGAGGATACGGCTCTAGTCACCATTCGGCGAGTGATCTTTTTCAATACACGAAATATGGAAATGATGACTAAAAAGACAAAGAGTTTGAACAATAATTGCGGCGTATTCTCAATTAACCAGCTTTTGATGTCATCAAACCAGCTTGTGAATATCGACCAGATGACTTTTATATCGAGTAACTCATTGGTGAGGTTACCCGTTGTCTCGAACAGTTGTTTAGTATAACGCGTCGTATCTAGTTTCATTTTGTTACCGAGGTCGACTAAAAATTGTAGTCCCTCGATATCACTGGCGACTTTTCTTTGAGCAAGAATATGCTGTAATTGTAATGATGGTTTTTCGGCCTCAGTGGCATTTTTTAATTGGTTTTGAAGTGCTGATTCTTGTTGGTTGTCAAAGGTGAGCATTGCTGACATAAAGTCTAGCCGTTGCTCAATATCATCAATAAGAGCCTCTGACTCTTCAGGGTGAGGAACGTCTAACAATTTGAGCCATTGGTAATTTACCCATTGGTCGCCTAACAGTCGGTGATAAAAGCGGGTTGCATCCTGAATATTTTTTTGAATGAGAAGCTTTTGCTCTTCTTCTGCCTCATCGAGTTCTTTTTGTTTTGAGCTTATTTGTTCGGAAAGGAATTGCGAGGCTCTTGAAAGGTATTCGACTTGGTCATCGACAAACTTGATAATCTTGGGGGCTGTATCGTCTGTTCTTTTGTTGATGAGGTTTTGTAACTCCGCTCTTATCTCATCGTTTTTTTTGATCATCTGCATTTCGACGATATTTTTAGCGGTGCCTGTCTTAGTCAGTGATTCTTTATAAAGAACCGCAATTTCATCTTCAAGGTTTTGTAGTTTATCGGTGAATGCGGGTTTAGCGACGACCTGTTCAGTTTCTGTGTTTGCTTCTGTATTGGTTTCTGTACTTTGCTCTGTTTCAGCGAGACAGATGGATGTGAATAACGTAAAAATGATCATCAACAAACGCATAGCGAGCAGCTCCAACCTCATCAGACCTTTGTAAGAATAAGACGTTGTGGTCTGTTTGTTGGCTCAAATGCTGGATTTTTTGGGCGATAGAATGGGGAGATAGGCGAATTGCGAAAACCAAATTCCCTACTATTTTATCTTAAATCGGTATGACCTAGTGTACGCTGATACACAAGAATATTGCTGTTCAAGTTATGGAGTAAACATGAAAACAGTCGGAATATAAAATCAAAGGTCAGTCGTTAGGGGTAATGGCTCAGGGCTGGAGCATACTTTGTTAAACTGATTTAACATCAGCAAAAATTAGAAGCTCACGGTAGTCATCACTTAACAATGCACGCTGTAGCTTGTTCTTCATACTTCGTTTTTGGGTTGTTTCAAGTTTCGCCAAGTTCAGCGCCACTTGCCTTATTATCGCTAGTGATTCAGTTGCATTCAGGTCATGAACTCGACAGGCATCTTCCCTGTATACCACATCCAAAACCCAGTGCAGGCTATTCTCGATTTTCAGTGTCCACGTACGGCGTTACTTATAAATTCAGGTTCAATCCATGAGATGAGAGATAAAAACTCGTGCCTTCAACTAAAGACAAGTGATGGAAAAGTGATATATAAAGCAACCGAGAAAATACTTATTCTATTAGGTCATTACCTTACTGGTTAAATCAATAGTTTTAACAAAGTGCGATCCCGCCCTGAGGTAATGGTAGGTTTGGGACTGCCGTTCTACATTCGTTCTGTTTATTGTTTTGTGAATCAGTCGCTTGCCTTGATGATCTTCACCGTGGATAATGAAACTATGACTTTGGCTAAATCAATGCCATAGATAGAGAATGACATGATGGTCTCCAAGGAATTTGGTCGTCAGGCATTACCAAATGTGGCAAAGCCTGATTAGGGGGAGTCCATGCTATTCACTATGATTAAAGTTTAGAAATGGAATTTATTTATAATRAATAAGGAATATACAAATGAGAATAAAAGTAATAACAAGTTTAGCTGTATCAGCATGTTTATTGGTTAGCCAATCAAGTTTTGCTAATGATAATCAAAAGTTACTCAGTTCATTTCATGACTATGGCATAAAAAAATGTGATAACTTCATTATTGAAAATAGTGAGTTGAAAGGGAACTGGAATTTTTATATTAATAAACATGCAAATGGTATGGATGGAGTAGCTACGGAAGTAACATTAGTAAAAATTTGGGGTTCAAAGGGCGATACAGTTAAAACAGAAGATACATATATCCAAACGGCTAAAAATTGTTATTTAAGGCAGACGTGGACATTAACTGATTCAGGTTCCTGTTCTGATAACATTGATGGAAATGCGTGGTATATTTCTGGTCATATGCCAAATAAAGATTACACAACTTATAAAAACGCTGGTGGTATAGAGTTACATGCAAAAGAAATCTCAGTGGGTAATTTCAAGGCATGTATACAAGAAGGCTCAAAAAGAAACTCTTCAAAGCATGGGTAAATAACTCAAGTATTCAAGGTGACGTATTACAACAACTCGGCAATTTATTTTGCCGAGTATTTACTATTCTTACTTCAAATAACCTTGCCAAAAATAACAAGCTGATGCTCTTCAATTTTGATTTGATCGCCATTGAAATTCATATACATCCTTTCGCAGGCACACGGTGTAATTCATTAATCGTCGTTAAGCCATCAAACTGAATTAAGTATTTTCCGTTAATAACTCTCGTATTACTTGTGTCGATGAAAATCGTTTTATCTTCGTATCTTATGAGCATTCCATATTCTGGATATCATCCAAAAATTTTTTGTTAAAAAATAACGCGCCTTTGTCTGCCAATTCACCGTTATCTAACTCAAGGTATGGTAAGCGAGTACTGCCAACGTATTTATCGCTTTCATACATCTCACCGTCACCTTGCAATAACTATTTAAGAGAAACGCCAGTAGTTAAATGTACACGTAGAGCGATTTCAAATGGTGTCTATTTTTCTAAGAAAGTCATTTGAATATAGTAATGGAATGGGAGAACACTATGTTTGCAAATGAATGTCCAAAACACATTAAAACAAAAAAAGCCCCCTTACAAGAAGGGGGCAATAGTACCATCGCTATTATTATTCAGTTCAATACGACTTTAACTGAGGAATACTCCTCTAATTAGCCAAAGTCACCGTTCACGTAACCACGGGTGCGGTCATCGCGAGGGTTTGTAAATAGTGCGTGAGTGTCATCGTGCTCAACCAATTCGCCCATTAGGAAGAAGGCAGTTCGGTCTGAAATGCGGCGTGCTTGCTGCATTGAGTGAGTAACGATAACAATCGTAAAGTCTTTCTTTAAAGACTCCATTAAGTCTTCGATCTTCTTGGTCGCAATTGGGTCAAGTGCCGAGGTTGGTTCATCCATTAGGATAACTTCAGGCTGCATCGCGATAGTACGTGCAATACATAGGCGCTGTTGCTGACCACCAGATAGACCGAATGCATGCGATTTTAGACGGTCTTTAACTTCGTCCCAAAGCGCTGCACCACGAAGTGATTTTTCTACCACTTCATCAAGTACTTTTTTATCTTTAACACCTTGAGCACGCAAACCGTAAGCAATGTTCTCGTAGATGCTCATTGGGAACGGGTTTGCTTTTTGGAAAACCATACCTACTTTGATGCGAAGCTGAGCAACGTCGATGTTGCCATAAACATCTTCGCCATCCATGGTTAGGTTGCCATCAATTTTAACGCCTTCAATAAGGTCGTTCATACGGTTCAAGCAGCGTAATAGTGTTGATTTACCACAACCAGAAGGCCCGATTAATGCCGTTACCTGACGGTTAGGGATCGGTAAGCAAATTTGCTTAAGAGCTTGGTTTTCGCCGTAGTGCAGGTTTAGGTTATCAATATTAAATTTGTTCATGTTTCTTTTCCTCAGAAATTAGTAAGACGCAGTATTGAAACGGCTAGCAATGATTTTGGTTAACAAGTTAATACAAAGAACAATCACAATCAGAACGGTGGCAGTTGCATATGCCTGGTTCCATTCATGAATGGTGTAAAGCTCTTGTGTTAGCTTGTACAGGTGAACGGTTAACGTACGGCCAGAGTCAAGCATGCTCTCTGGGATACGGGCTACCATACCTGCTGTCATGAATACCGGTGCTGATTCACCAATAACACGACCTACGCTGAGGATGATGGAGGTTACGATACCAGGCATAGCGCTTGGCAGAATAAGTCTCCAGATTGTATAAATTTTTGACGCACCCAGACCATATGAACCTTCGCGGTAAGTCTGAGGAACGGCCATTAATGCTTCTTCTGTTGTGCGGATGATAACTGGAAGAATTAGAATACTCAGTGTCAGTGCACCTGACAGGATAGAGTAACCAAAGCCCATTACTACAACGAAGAATGTCATACCGAATAAACCGTAAATAATCGACGGAATACCAGCAAGTGATTCTGTACAGAAACGAACAACTTTAACTAAACGACTACCGACTGCTGCATACTCAGTTAAGTAAATTGCAGTCATGATGCCTAATGGTGCTGCTACACCTACAGATGCCGCGACCATGTAAAGGGTAGTCACAATCATTGGCCAGATACCAGACTCTTGTCCGATAGTGGTGTAGTCACTTGAAATAAATGTCCAGTCTACGTGCGATAAGCCGTTGCTTAGGATGTACCAAACAACCCACAGTAAGAAACCTACTGTAACCGCGGCAGCTGACCAGATTAGCACTAATGAAATTTTATCTTTCATCTGCTGCTTTTGTGTATTTGTACCTTGTAAAGCCATAATAATTACCTCGCACGCTCACGGTTTAAGTAAAGAAGCACAGCGTTAAGCATCATGATGAAGACAAGTAGAACAATACCAGTAGCGTAAAGTGCACTTGCGTGTAACCCCGTAGCGTAAGACATCTCAATCGCGATGTTTGCTGTCAGGGTACGGGCTGAGTCCAGTAAGCCTTCAGGCATTGCCGGAGAGTTACCCATTACCATGATGATTGCCATTGTCTCACCTAATGCACGAGCGACACCTAAGATAACGCCAGTCATGATGCCTGAGCGAGCAGCGGGTACAAGCAGCTTAAAAATGGTGAACATTTGTGAAGCACCCAGCGCATAAGAACCTTCCTTATAGCTACGAGGTACAGCACGAATAGATGTTTCTGATACGGTTATAACTGTTGGAAGAATCATAACAGCCAGAACTATGATACCAGCTAGAACAGTGTTACCAGCAGGTACAGAAAAAACATCTTGAATAAGCGGTACGATGATAACTAAGCCAAAGAAGCCATAAACAACAGATGGGATACCAGCTAGAAGTTCAATCATCGGACGAATAATGTTTGCTAGGCGTTTTGGTGCAACTTCTGCAATGAAGATAGCGGTTAAAACACCAATCGGGACACCAATTACAACAGCACCGGCGGTTGAAACAACCGAAGCCACAATCATTGGTGCAATACCGTATAGTGCTGGTGGAAGCCAGTCTGAACCCAGTACGATATTTGTTACGCCAGCTTGGGCAAAAGCATCGTAGCCTTCACGGAAGATGAAATAACCAATTAAAATGAGTGACAAAATGCCAATGGCTGCACTCGATAAAAATAAATACTTAAAGAACAGTTCACGCCAGTCAATTTTATCTTTGGCTTTGAGCGATGATCTTTTAGTTGAGCTTGCTATGTTATTTGCGATGGTCATACTTTCTACTCCAGATATCGGTTAAACAAGGTTTAGCCAAATACCGAGGAATCAATAAAAACCGGTCATCATCAAATGAGATGACCGGTAAAGGTATTAGTTATTACTTAACAGAGATGTAGCCTTTATCAGCAACTAGCTTCTGGCCTTCAGCACTCTTAATCCAAGTTAGGAAGTCTAGAGCAGCTTGTGAAGGACGACCTTCTTTGTAAAGAACAAGGAATGGACGCTGTACACCGTACTCACCTGCTTTGATAGCTTCTACAGATGGCTCATGGTTGTCGATAGACAGTGGCTTAACAGACTCGTCTACAGAACCTAGAGAGATGTAGCCAATTGCAAATGGGTTATTAGCAACAATTGTTTTCAGCTGACCGTTACCACTTGCAACTTGTGCACGTTGGTAGATAGCTGAAACAGTTATGTCATTAACTTTCATTTTTAGGTCCATGATGTCTTCGAAAGCACCACGAGTACCTGAAGCAGTATCACGAGTAGCAACTACGATTGGCTTGTCTTCGCCACCAACATCTTTCCAGTTAGTGATTTCGCCTTTGTAGATTTTTGAAACTTCTTCTTTAGATAAATCTTTTACTGGGTTGTTGTTATGAACAACAACTGCGATACCGTCACGAGCGATAACAACTTCTTTAATGTTATCTGCTTTTTCAGCTGTTTTAAGGTCACGAGAACTCATGCCTAGGTCAGAAGAACCATCGTGAGCTGCACGAACGCCAGCTGATGAACCAGGACCTTGAACTTCAACAGTTACATCGTTTTTTTGAGCGTAGGTTTCACCTAATACTTCCATGATTGGGGTGACGGAGTTCGAGCCAACAACAGAAACAGTTTCGTTTGCTACAGCAGGGTTGAAAACCATTGAACCTGCTAGGGCTAGCGCACCAATAACCTTTGTTTTCATTTTCCTAATCCTTAAAAAGCTTGGCGTTATTGCCAATAGGTTTGAATGAACGATGCCAAGATTAGGGAAGTTATATGACAGTAATGTTTCAGAACTTTGAACACTATATGACGCTCGTCATAAATGTTTAATAAGTAGTCAGTTAGGGTAAAAAAAACATTAAACCGGGCAGGATCTTAGATATTTATCAGTATTCGGACAAAACAATAGCTTCAAAAGTAGGCAGGAAGTCTTGATGTTGCTTCTATCTAATTGAATTTCATTGAGACATTGTTAGACATTAGTGTGATCTACGTCTATATTTGCGAGCGAATTACAGTCACCTATAAGTCAACTTTCGCATGGAAGCGATGTGAATTACGTCCCCCGGAGTTTGTATGCAGCTTTCGTTAAAAAATTTATCTATTCGTTCTCAAGTCATAATTCCAGTCATTCTTCTGGTTTTGGCCCTTGCCGTTACCGTTGTTATTTCAGGTAACCGGTTAGAGCAAGAACAACAACAAATGAATTCGACCACATCAACAGCACTCGTTAGCAAAAATGAAATTGCGAGCCTAATAGATAATACCTATAAAATGCGTATTAGTGCCGTTTATAGTTTATATGACTCAGAGCAGCTAAGCCGTTTAGACTCTGAGCTGAAGCGTGGTATGTCTTTAAATAGAAATAACCTCAGAGAGCTAGGTAAAGTAGAGGGGTTAGAGAATGAGGTGCAGCAGGCAACGTCAGCTCTTAATGAGTACGTTAGTTTCAGCATTAATACGATGATCCCTGTGTTGAATAAGCGTCACCAAGGCTTATTGGATGATAATACTTACGGCAACTATACGACTCAGTACCGTGAGAAAGGCAACATCATGGTGAACAGTATTGAAGCATTATCAAATGAAGTAAATCGATTGACTCAACGTGAGCAGAATAAATCGAATGCTGAACATGAAAGCTTGATGACCTCGATTTTCATTACGATAGTTTCTGTATTATTTATCGCTTTGCTATGTGCATGGTGGTTGTCTGGCTTAATTGTAAACCCAGTATTGAAACTACAATCTGTTATGCGTGAAGTGGCAGCAGGTAACTTGACTGTACGTGCTGAGCAAGATGGCACGAATGAAGTTGCTCAATTGAGTGGCGATGTGAATACAACCGTTGAACAATTAAACACGACGGTGGGCTCTTTAATTCGTATCAGTGAAGACGTTGCGGCCGCTGCCACTGAGTTAGCTGCGGTAATGACACAATCTGAAGTTAATGCGCAGTCAGAGCAAAACGAAATTGATCAAGTAGCGTCTGCGGTGAATGAGCTTTCAAGCACGGCAGATAATGTGAGCGATAATGCAACAACGGCAGATGCTACTGCGAAGCAAACCGATGAACTTGCGCGCCAAGGGCTGAGTGTTTTCGAAGAAAGTAATACAGCAAGCCAGCAAATGTCGCAAACCTTGTCTGAAGCGGCAGGTGTAGTCACTCGACTAAAAGATCAATCAGAGCAGATCAGCAAAGTGATAGAAGTGATCCGTGGGATTTCGGAGCAAACAAACTTATTAGCATTGAACGCAGCCATTGAAGCGGCACGTGCTGGTGAGTCTGGCCGTGGTTTTGCTGTTGTTGCCGATGAAGTACGTATGTTGGCAGCGCGAACGCAAGATTCGACGCAAGAAATCCAAACAATTATTGAAGAGCTTCAAGCGCAGTCAAATAATGCCAACGATAGTATGCAGGCCAGCCTTGAAATGCTTGATCAAAATCAAGTACTAACGAGTCAGGCAAATGACGTGTTGGTTGGCATTACTGAATCTGTTGTGCAGATCAGCGATATGAATACACAAGTAGCAACAGCGGCTGAGCAACAATCGCAAGTGACTCAAGATATCAACCGTAATGTGACGAACATGTCTGAGATTGTAAATCAGAATGTGGCAGGCATTAGTCAAAGCGCTATGGCAAGCAATGAGTTGTCTCAACTTGCTGAGCAGCAAAAACAGCAGCTGTCTTTCTTTAAGATTTAGCCCTAAAACTGTTAACCTTATTAAAGGGGGCGTTCAGCCCCTTTTTATTTTTTATAATGTTGTTTGATAAAATAGAGACAAGCACGCTACCGTGGTCTGAATATCAAGATAGGCAAAATAATGATAAAGAAAGCCCAGCAAATGATCGTTTTTAATGCCCTAACAAATCAGCGTAGCTTTACTAAAGCAGCTCAACTACTTGATATATCAAGAACACAGGTGAGTAAACAAATCCAGCAACTTGAAGAAAGGCTGGGCGTACAGTTAGTTCAACGCACGACACGTTCTTTCGCATTGACAGATGCAGGCCAGCGGTTTGCCATACACTGTGCCAACATTGTCGATGAAGTGAATGAAGCCGAAAGTGAGCTAGTGCAATCGAACGATAGCATGCAGGGGATCTTACGGGTTGGGAGCGCTCAGTCATTTGCTCGTCACCACATATCACCATATATCGCTGACTTTCACCTTAAATACCCGCAGCTTGATGTTGAAATGAGCTTGTTTGACCATAAGGTAGATTTAATTGCCGAACAGCTAGACCTGTGGATTGGGATGACATCGAATCCGCCTGAGGGCTTTGTGGCGAGGCATTTAGCGGATTGCCACTTTGTGCTCGCAGCCAGCCCTGATTATCTTGCCAAGAATGGTGTGCCATATCAGCCCAACGATCTTATTGATCATAACTGTATTATTTATCACAGTAGAGAGCGTAAAGATAACACGTGGAGCTTTCAGCAGGGTGAAGAGAGCATAGATATAAAGGTTACAGGTAATTATCGAGTAGATTCAGCTGATGCGATTCTCGATGCAACTCTCGCAGGGCATGGCGTGGGATACTTAGCTACTTATTTATTAGAGAAAGAATTTCAGCAGGGCAAGCTGGTGCGTTTAATGCCAGACTGGGCCTTAAATCAATATATGCCTTTGTACGCGATATACCCACGTTATAAGTTTCTTCCCAAAAAAGTACACCGTTTTATCGAGTTTGTACGCTGTCAGATCGGTGAGCCTGTTTATTGGGACAAGATTTTGAAAGATTAGTCATGGTGATATTGCTGAAAAAAACGCTACCGACGGTCATGAAAGAGCAGTGATTGTCACCGGAGGTAACAACAGTATCCCGTATTTGCACTAATGGGCTTAAATTCATAGATATTGCACGGAAAACATACTACTTCGTGTCTTCATGTTTCCAAACTGTAAATGTGTGTAACAAGATGATCCTTGTCACACTTTTTATTATGAATAGAATCCCTCCGCAATCGTTTACTAACAACATTGTGGAGTTTGGCCATGAGCTATCTGGTCAGCGCATTAGGCGTTATCACGCTTTTTGCTGTAGCAGTTCTTTTCTCTGAAAGCCGTAAAGAAATCAATTGGCGTACCGTTGGTGGTGCATTTGTTATCCAGCTAGTTTTTGCTGGTTTCATTTTGTATGTCCCAGTAGGCCGAGAGATTTTGAATAATGTGTCATCAGCAGTTTCTGGCATCATTGACTATGGCCGTGTGGGTACAGAATTTCTATTCGGAGAATTGGCTCAGTTTAAGCTCGGCTTCATTTTTGCAGTTAATGTACTGCCTACCATTGTTTTCTTTTCTGCGTTGATCTCTGTTCTTTATTATCTTGGTGTAATGGGCTTTATCATCCGCACTATTGGTGGCTTATTACAACGTTTCTTAGGTACAACTCGTACTGAGTCAATGTCGGCAACGGCTAATATATTTGTTGGCTCTGTTGAAGCCCCGTTAGTTGTTCGTCCATATTTGGCCAAGATGACTCGTTCAGAACTCTTTGCTGTTATGGTGGGTGGTTTAGCGTCGGTTGCTGGTGGCACGCTTGTTGGTTATGCCGGTTTAGGCGTTGATATTAGCTATTTAATAGCAGCGAGCTTCATGTCGGCCCCCGCTGGTTTAATGATGGCAAAGATCTTGGTGCCACAAACAGAAATCATTGATGATCAAGAAAGCACTTCTGATGATGAAGAAGATGAACCAGTGAACATCATTGATGCAGCGACACGCGGTGCGTTGGGTGGTTTACAAATTGTGATGGCGGTTGGGGCAAGTTTGTTAGCTATTATTAGCTTGATTGCCATGATTAATGGTGGTCTTGGCCATATTGGTGGCTGGACTGGTATTGATAACCTGAGCCTAGAATTCATTTTTGGCTACCTATTTGCGCCTGTTGCATGGCTAATTGGTGTGCCATGGTCTGAAGCAACGATTGCTGCGAGCCTTATTGGCAAAAAGATTGCTGTGAACGAGTTTGTTGCATTTGCTGATCTAATGGTAGTGAAAGACCAATTAAGTACGCATTCACAAGCGATTGTTACTTTTGCATTATGTGGATTTGCAAACTTAACATCGATTGCAATGCTGATGGGCGGTCTGGGTGGTGTTGTACCTAGTCGCCGACCTGATATCGCACGTTTAGGCTTTAAGGCTATTTTCGCAGCAACGCTCGCAAACTTGATGAGTGCAACAATTGCAGGTGTGTTTTTATCATTTTAGAACGATGAATGGGTGATTTGAGAATCATTGGTTAATCCGGTTCAAAAGAAAAACAGAGTGCTAAGCACTCTGTTTTTTTATGGGATAATGTTACGGTTATCCCTGTACCATTGTGATACCACGTTGGCACTTAAACTGCGTATAAGACCTAAGGACAAATTTATAATAGTAAGTTATGATGCGATTTTCTGTCTCAACTTTGACATTTTTCGTGAGTAGAAGCCTATTATGAAGTCCGATGTTGATAAGCTATTGAATAATCACCGTGATTTAGTGCACTCCGAAGGGGTCAAGGTGGTATCTCATACGCAGCGTGAAGATGCTGATTGGATCTTGCATACACTGATGCTAGAAGGCATCGATGTGCCATTTAAGTTCAAACGTCAGAAAAAGTACAAAAGCTTGAAGGGGGCAAAGGTTAATTTAACCTATTACCCCGCAATAGAAACTGTTGCAGGTTTTGAGATTGAAGTGATGAAGGTCGTACGGGTTAAACTGTACTAGCCACCGTTTTTGGTTATTCAAACGTGCATTTTCGACCTGACTCAAACCGGATGTTACGATAATAAGCCGTGTGTGCCGTTCTGCTATTTATATCAAATTCACCAGCCCAGTTTGATATACGGTTATCAGTTGCCCAGACATTGGCCATGATTCGAAGCTCACTGTCTGCTTTTGACGGAATAGGAGTCGTTGCTGTAGCTTTTTTTACTTTGTATACCAAATCACCATCGATGTACCATTTGATAGCATTCTTGGTCCATTTTATACCGTAACGATGGAAATCTTCTGATGCATCAAAATTTAAGTAAATAAGGTGCTCATTGCTTCTTTCGTATCGGTCGTCATTGGTCCAATAGTTAACCTGAAGTAAATTGGTGTTATTACCAAGAAACTCAATATCAATTTCGTTGTGCATACCATTGCCATTCTCTGGTTTGTCATAGGGGCCGGCGAATAAGAAAAATGAAGTAATGACGCCCGAGGCAGCGGCTGGTTTTATTTCGGCTTCAAAACAGCCGTAGCCGTAATAGTCATGGCTTCTAAGTTCGCCAGAACGAAATTCGACGCTATTATCGGCAACAGGAGAATAATCAAGAGTAATCGCCATGCCTTCAGCACTGTTTACAATCGATTCTCCTTCCCAACGATTATAAAATGGAAAGCCATTACTCCAGCCATCGGATTTCCACCAAATTGTATGGTTAAACTCAGCCAAAGGGTCATCGAAATTGTCTGCTGACATAGCCACTCCAGAATATAAGAAGGCGACTAAAGGTAAATAGGGGGTAGTGAGTAACTGCTTTAACATACTGGTTCCATTGATGCTGCTTAAGTAATAATAAAACTAGCAGCAAAAAAACAAGCATTACGACGAAATATGTCTCAATAATAAGATGTTTTTTGATATTAAGAAACACTTTGCAATGATGACTAGGAAATATTTTCAATATGCAATTTTTTGATTTGATAATTGTAATTAATGACATTTAACTAAGTATAAATC
>NZ_JAKJSI010000054.1:0-53423 GCF_050336695.1 Photobacterium minamisatsumaniensis
GCTGCTAGGGATCGTCGCCTTGGTGAGCCATTACCCCACCAACTAGCTAATCCCACCTGGGCTAATCTTAGCGCGAGAGGCCCGAAGGTCCCCCTCTTTGGTCCGAAGACGTTATGCGGTATTAGCTATCGTTTCCAATAGTTATCCCCCACACTAAGGCATATTCCCAGGCATTACTCACCCGTCCGCCGCTCGCCGCCCAACAACGCCCCCGAAGGATTGTTGTTGTCGCTGCCGCTCGACTTGCATGTGTTAGGCCTGCCGCCAGCGTTCAATCTGAGCCATGATCAAACTCTTCAATTAGAATTTTTGTGGTCTCTCGACCGGCTCAACGAATACTGATTGAACATCAATAACTAGAAGCTAGTCATGAYATTCGAATTGACTGTGCCGATATAGCCGAAGCTATTTCGTATTGGTCACTCAGTTCATTGATAAATCTTTTGACTTAACTTTTTCACGAGTGCCCACACAGATTGCATGGTCAAATTGTTAAAGAACAGTGACTCAGCACGCTGTGCTGGTCGAGGTTGCGTATCTTACACCGCACACTCTTCATGTCAACAATAATTTTAAAGAAAATTTCAAAACCCTTAGTTGACAACACTCGAATAAACCAGACTGTGCTTTTCAACACATTAAGCATCATATTCAAACGAGAGCGGCAATACTAACCCTTTAAATGGCTGAGTCAAGCTCATTTCCTATCAAAAAGTCATAAAACCGATTAACCAACAAGTTATACACAGCTTGTAAATAACTTACTAAAGCCCACATATCTGCTGGTGTGGCGGCATTATAGAGAAACCCTAGGTTGAGGCAATGCTTTTATTGTAATTTTTTACCGACTGCAGACAATTCCAGCATAAAAGCCATAAAAACCACAAAAAAGACACATTGAAGATAATCTAAAGTAATTATGAGGGTTATTTTCAGCTTTGATTCATAAGAATAGGCAAGATAATGAGATGAAGTGAACAAAATATGCGACAAGCTTATAAATAGCATTGCCGCAAGCGTATTTATCCAATCACTATATATAGAGGGATCAACCGTGGTTGTAAGTTAGAGCCACCACTGAGAGTGCCACTCAGCGATAACGCTTTCGGAAATAAGGTGACAACTTGACGAGGTGCCAACTTGAATCAACGAATGCTATCAGGTTGATAGCCTATTATAGACACGTTGGTTATTCATGCTCAGGCCACCAGCTTGTGAAGTAACTAAGTTTATTGATTCTAGCAACTCATTAATACTTCATCCCTTTCGATTAACGAATAATACGCTGCTGCTTCATCGCACCTAAACACTGCGAGACTAACTCATCAATGGTTGCACTTCCTGCTGACAAGTGGATTTCGGGATTAACTGGCTTCTCATATTCAGAATCAATACCTGTAAAGTACTTGATCTCGCCCGCCCGTGCTTTTTTATACAATCCTTTAGGATCCCGTTTTTCGCATTCCTCTAAAGGCGTATCAACAAAGACCTCTATAAACTCTTCAGAAGGCAGCATATCGCGTACCAGCTTTCTTTCTTGTCGATGAGGTGAAATGAATGCACTAAGCACAATAAGGCCAGCATCTGTCATTAACTTCGCGACTTCACCAATTCGACGAATATTCTCACGTCGATCCTCGGCAGAGAAGCCAAGATCTTGACAAAGGCCATGACGTACATTGTCACCGTCAAGCAGGTACGTATGGTAACCCAACTGCGATAAACGTGATTCTAGTGCCCCCGCAACCGTCGATTTACCAGCGCCACTTAAGCCTGTAAACCACAAAACACAAGGTTGCTGTTTTTTCTGTTCAGACCTAAAACCTTTATCAACCGAATAAGAATGCCAAACAACGTTTTCACTCTGCTTAGGCTCAACAACCGAGGACATAATCAACTCCATTTGTATCAATATTTAAAAAGGAAATAACAGTGGGATCAAAGTAAGAACAACCATTGAATAGACACACGATATAGGGAGCCCGACTCTTAGGTAGTCTTTCAACTTATAATTGCCTACGCTGTACACAAGCAGGTTTGTTTGATATCCATAAGGTGATATAAAACTAGCACTTGCCCCAAACAAAATAGCCATAATAAATGGCATAGGATCTACGCCATAGCTAATTGCTAAGCTATAAGCAATGGGAAAGGAAAGTGCCGCTGCTGCATTATTAGTGACGAGCTCTGTCAATACTAAGGTTAAGAAGTAAACCGCAACCAGTGCGCCGTATATACCTAATCCATTAAATGAGGTCATTAGCATTTCCCCCATCCGCGCTGACAAACCGCTTGATAGCATTAATTGAGCAAGGCTTAATGCAGAACCAACGATAACAACGATATCAACAGGAAAGCGCCGCCTTAATTCGGCAAAAGAAATAGTTCCAGTAAAAATTAAAAGTAATAAGTAAGCAGCTAAACCTTTTATAATCGGAAATAGCTCAAACAATGAACCAACGATAACTGCTGCAAAGCCCAGCAGCACAGCCATGCTTTTACAACGATCAAGCTTTGCACTTGAATCAAGACCATTAACAAGTACAAATTCTCTATTTAATTGCTGTTTTTTTTGATTGAATTCTTTGCCAGGAACAATAACAAGTGTATCTCCCGCGTGCAGTTCTATGTTCCCCAAGCCACCAGCTAGTCGTTCATGCCCTCGTCTTATCGCGACAACAACGGCATCAAAACGCTCTCTAAATTTCACATTTTTTAATGTCTGGCCTCTAATACCTGCAGATTGACTAACAATAACCTCTAGCATGGACTGACCATTCAAGTGATGTTGGCCAAACAGCGTCAATCCGTTAATTTCTTGAAGAGTTGTAACGCTTTCAACATCCCCACAAAATAATAATCTATCACCAGCAATTAACTGGGTGTCAGGGCAAACAGAAGCAATTGTTTGTCCATCACGAATAACTTCAGCCAAAAACAGGCGGCGTAGGGCTCTCAATCCATTCTCTGCAATCGTTTTTCCTACCAATGTCGAGCCAACTTCAACTTTAGCTTCAAGAAAATAAGGCAAGTCATCTTGACTACTATCGTCATAAACAGGCAGTAGGTAGCTTAGTGGGATTAAAATCAGTAGACCAATCACCAGCACAGCTAAGCCTATGGTCGTTGGCGCAAAAAAACCGAGGCTTGGTAAACCCGCGTCTTCAACAAAGCTGTTGATGATCAGGTTGGTTGACGTACCAATTAATGTCAGCGTACCACCTAGAATTGCAGCATAAGATAAAGGAATAAGTAGACGTGAGGGCGCATGCCTTTGATTACGCTTAATCGCACCAATCAATGACACAACAACAGCGGTATTATTCGTAAATGACGATAGAAAAGCGGTTGATAGCCCTAACTTAGCAACCACCGTTGACTGTCCTCCTTGCGAAATCTGTCTTCCTACCCAACTAATCAAGCGTGTCTTTTCTAAGGCAATAGAAACAAGGATTAGCAGCACTAACGTCAATAGTGATGAATTCGTGAAGTTACCAGCTAAAGTCGGCAAATCAATCATTCCAACCTGAAACCCAACAAATGCAGCACCAGCAAATAAATATGGCGCCTTAATTTTTGTTGTAATTAGACAGGTTATGATCACCATTAACATGGCAAGAACCATTCCTTGTTCCCATTCCATCATATCTATCCTAGCAACTTACTGACATCCTTCGCTTCCCAATGAGGAAAATGCTTACGGATGAGTGCATTGAGTTCAACTTCAAAAGAAGCTGTTGGTTCTTGTGCTATTGGTTGCTCTGCTGCCAATGCCTCTCGGATCATCCCAGCCCCAACGGTGACATTACTCAGTCTATCGATAACAATAAAGCCCCCGGTATCAGGGCAATCCTGGTATGAATCAACAGCAATACTTTCTGTAAGTGCAACCTCACAAAGTCCAATACCATTCAATGGGAGGCTATCAACCTTGAACGTCTCTAAATTATTGATATCGACTTGGTGTCGGATTGCCTTCACACTACCGACAGTCTTCTTACCCGCCACCTTAATATCGTATTGACGGCCAACCTCTAATGGTGCTTCTGCCATCCATACAATATCAGCGAGTAATTGATTACTTAATGGTACCGTTGCATCGCCTGCGACTAAGGTATCACCGCGACTAACATCAATTTCATCAGTAAGGGTTAAAGTAATAGCCTGACCTGCAAACGCCGTTGGTAAGTCACCATCGAATGTCACAATACGCTCAACGTTAGAAGACTTACCTGAAGGCAAAGCCGTGATAGTATCTCCGACATTAATGGCACCTGATGCAATCGTGCCAGCAAACCCTCTGAAATCGAGATTTGGCCGGTTGACATACTGCACAGGTAAACGGAAGTCACCACCTTGTTTATCATGGCTAATATCGACTGATTCTAATAATGACAGTAATGACTCACCATGATACCAAGGTGTCTGCTCACTCATATCAACGACGTTATCACCATCTAATGCCGAAAGTGGCACCAGTTTAATGTCTAGTGAGGGGTTCAACTTCTCAGCAAAGGCAAGGTATTCATCGCGGATCGTTTCAAATCGTTCCTGCTCAAACCCTACTAAGTCCATCTTATTGATTGCGACAATAAAGTGTCGGATCCCTAACAAACTCGCGATAAAAGAATGTCGGCGAGTCTGGTCGAGTACACCTTTACGCGCATCTATTAGGATAACCGCAACATCACACGTGGATGCACCTGTTGCCATATTCCGTGTGTACTGCTCATGCCCTGGAGTATCTGCAATAATAAATTTACGCAGCTTGGTCGAAAAATAACGATAAGCCACATCAATGGTAATACCTTGCTCTCGTTCAGCCTGTAGTCCATCAACTAACAAAGCAAGATCTGGCTTGTCGCCCGTCGTGCCCACCTTTTGGCTGTCGGCATGTATAGCAGCTAACTGATCTTCATAAATTTGTTGGGAGTCATGCAGCAAACGACCAATCAAGGTACTTTTACCATCATCGACCGAGCCGCACGTTAAAAAACGTAATAGGGACTTATGTTGATGCTGGTCAAGGTAGCCTTCGATACCTAACTCAGCCACTTGCTGTTCAATTACACTGTTCATCTTTCTCTCCTTAGAAGTATCCCTGACGTTTTTTAAGCTCCATTGAACCCGACTGGTCGTGATCTATCGCTCGTCCCTGACGCTCACTGGATGTCGCGACTAACATCTCTTCAATGATCCCTGTAAGGGTGTTGGCTTCAGATTCAATCGCACCAGTCAGTGGATAACAGCCTAAGGTGCGAAAACGGACACTTTTTTGCTCAATTTTTTCACCCGGCTTAAGCTCCATTCGATCATCGTCAACCATTATCAACATGCCATCACGATCGACTACTGGGCGTACGTCAGATAAATAAAGAGGTACGATATCAATCTCTTCAAGGTAGATGTATTGCCAAATATCTAACTCAGTCCAATTCGAAAGCGGGAAAACACGAATGCTTTCACCTTTATTTATTTGGCCGTTGTACGTTTTCCACAGTTCAGGTCGTTGATTCTTCGGATCCCAAGTATGGTTTTGGTCGCGGAATGAATAGACCCGCTCTTTCGCTCGAGATTTCTCTTCATCACGTCGAGCACCACCAAACGCAGCATCAAAACCATAATGGTCCAATGCTTGCTTTAGCCCTTGTGTTTTCATGATATCGGTATGCTTGGATGAACCATGTTTAAATGGGCTGATCCCCATCGCTAACCCTTCGGGGTTTTTATGTACGAGCAAATCAAAACCATATTTCTCTGCTGCACGATCACGAAATTCAATCATTTCGCGGAATTTCCAATCCGTATCGACATGTAACAATGGAAAAGGAATTTTTCCTGGGTAAAACGCCTTGCGTGCTAAATGCAGCATCACCGAGGAATCTTTACCGATTGAATACATCATCACGGGGTTATCAAACTCTGCGGCAACTTCACGGATAATATGAATACTTTCTGCTTCAAGTTGCTTTAGGTGGGTTAGTCGTTTCGGGTCCATTATTCTCTCCATACTAAGCCAGCTTCACGACAGCCTGTTTATCAGTACTGTTATGCAAATGCTGTTCCTGCTGTCCGAACCAATGTAGTTTTTCTGAAAGAGTGACAACCTCACCAACAACAATTAATGAAGGTGAAGAGGCTTTTTTCGCTAATTCTGCCAGTTCATGGAGCTGGCCTTTGAATACTGTTTGAGAGGGCTGGCTACCACGTTCAATGATAGCGATAGGCGTGCTCTCTGTACGTCCATGTTTAACCAACTGTCGTTGAATCTCTAAAGAATTCATCAGCCCCATATAAATAACGAGCGTTTGGTTGCCTCGTGCGAGAGTCGACCAATCCAGCGCGCTGCCATCAGGTTTTAAGTGCCCCGTAATAAACATTGCCGTCTGAGCATAATCACGATGTGTAAGTGGGATACCAGCATAGGCGGTCGCCCCAGCAGCGGCAGTGATACCCGGCACGACTTGAAAAGGAATACCTTCATCGAACAACACTTCAAGCTCTTCACCACCACGTCCAAATACGAACGGGTCACCCCCTTTTAAACGCACAACACGCTTACCTTGCGATGCATATTGCACAATCAGCTTATTAGTTTGCTCTTGGGGTACACTATGGAAGCCTGCTTTTTTCCCTACACACACCAATTCAGCATCACGCCGAACTAAAGCCATCACATCGTCAGACACTAAATAGTCATATAACACCACATCAGCTTGCTGCATCAGCTGTAATGCTCTTAAGGTTAATAACCCTGCATCGCCAGGCCCAGCACCTATCAGAGCTACTTCTCCAGCACTCTCGACACCATTCGATAATTGCTCTAATTCTTGTTCTGCGGCTTGTTCTTGTCCTGAAGCAATTAATGATGAAAAACGCCCTGTGAAAGCTTGCTCCCAGAATCTACGACGAGACGAGAATGAAGTAACTTTTGATGCAAGGCGAGCACGGAAGCGACCTGCAATGGTTGCCATTTTGCCAAGGTGCTGAGGCAATATGGCTTCTAGCTGCTCTCTAACTAAACGAGCCAAAACGGGCGCTTTACCTGAAGATGATACGGCAACAATAATAGGAGAACGGTCAATTATAGAAGGGACGATAAAACTACAACGCTGGGTATCATCGACGACATTGACCAGCACTTGACGCTGATTGGCTGACTGATAAACCAATGCATTAATTGCTTTGCGATCAGTCGCGGCAATAGCCAAAAAGATGCCATCAAGATCGGTAGGTGAGAATTGAGTACCAATAAACGTCACTCGCGCATCATCTATTGCTACTTGAAATTCAGATGACAAGTTGTCTGCAATCACTCTGACATCAGCACCAGCGTTTAACAACATTCGAGTTTTACGCCAAGCGATATCATTCCCGCCAACAACCAAACATGGGCGTCGCTTTAAGTCTGCAAATATTGGCAAATATTCCATTTATCCGTGCACCTACAATTCCGTAATGGATGAACTATAGTGGCGAGGGAATATTACCTGAAATTCTAAAACTTCATTTTTTATTCCAAAAAGTTTGTCTTGGTGATATTTTTTGTTTCAATTTCCCATACCTCATAAAAAACTGCCTGATTTGAGTTAAAAAAAGCCCTTTTTCACCTTAACGCTCAGCTCAACACCGCTTAGATAGACCTATTTCACTTAAGTTATGCTTTTTTCGTCTACCTTTATGAACAATAGTGACCAGTATAGAAAAGAGACAAGCTGCACAAACCCACACCTTTGCAAGCAAAAAAATGAGAGTTTAGGCACACTAAAATCAATACAATACGTAACAAACACCGCATTTTTGTTACCTTATGCACACTTCCTGTACCTATTAACTTGGAGAAAAACATGACGTTATCAGCCAAGCCATTATCGCTAGCGATTCTGGGCGGCATGCTAGCCATCGCGGGCCCAGCAACTGCAGACACCATTAAACTTCGTATTCTTGAAACCACTGACATTCATACCAATGTCATGGATTACGACTACTACAAAGATAAGCCAACACAGAAAACTGGCTTGGTACGAACTGCGACCCTTGTAAAGCAAGCACAGTCTGAGGTCATTAATAGCATCTTGGTTGATAATGGTGATTTGATCCAGGGTAGTCCTATGGGTGACTACATGGCAGCTAAAGGGCTTGAGAGTGGCGATATCCACCCCGTATATAAAGCCATGAACCAACTTGGTTATGATGTAGGTAACATCGGCAACCATGAATTCAACTATGGATTAGAGTTTTTAGACAAGGCCATTGCAGGGGCCAACTTCCCTTACATCAACTCAAATGTTTACGATGCAAAAACAGGGAAGTCACTCTTTAAGCCATACCTGATAAAAACGCACACATTTAAAGATACCGATGGTGCTGAGCACGAAGTTAAAGTGGGCTACATTGGCTTTGTTCCACCTCAAATTTTGGTATGGGATAAGAAGAACCTTGAAGGAAAAGTAAAAGCAGAAGACATTAAAAAGTCAGCAGAAAAATACGTTCCTCAAATGAAAGCCGAAGGCGCTGATATCATTGTTGCTATCCCGCACTCCGGTATCTCCGTTGACCCATATAAAGCAATGGCTGAAAACTCAGTATATTACCTCACGGAAGTAGACGGTATTGATGCTATCGCCTTTGGTCATGCACATGCCGTATTCCCAAGCCAAAGCTTTGCCAATCTACCCAACACTGATGTAGAAAAAGGCACAATCAATGGTATTCCTGCGGTAATGCCAGGCCGTTGGGGCGATCACCTAGGGGTGATGGATCTTGTTCTAAAACAAAACGGTGATGAATGGACGGTAACCAGTGCACAAACTGAAGCTCGTCCAATATTTGATGTTAACAATAATAAGTCTTTAGTCGATGCAGACTCGAAGATGGTTGAAGCAGTTCAGGCCGATCATAAAGGCACACGTGAATTTGTAAACCAACCACTCGGCAAAGCCAGCGATGTTATGTATAGCTTCCTAGCACTGGTACAAGATGATCCAACGGTGCAAATTGTTAGCCTTGCACAGAAAGATTACGTTGAGCGCTTCATTCAAGGCGACCCCGACCTTGATGGCATACCTGTTTTATCGGCTGCAGCCCCATTTAAAGCGGGTGGTCGTGGAAACGATCCTACCAACTTTACCGAAGTAGAATCTGGACAGTTAACTTTCCGTAATGCCGCGGATCTGTACCTTTACCCAAATACCCTTGTGGCAATGAAAGTAACAGGTAAAGACGTGAAGAACTGGTTGGAATGTTCTGCGGGTCAATTCAATCAAATTGACCTAAATAGCACAGAGCAACAAGGCCTAATCAACTGGGATGGTTTCCGTACCTATAACTTCGATGTTATCGATGGCGTAAATTACAGTATTGATGTGTCACAACCCGCTCGTTTTGATGGCGATTGTAAGCTAATTAATGATAAAGCAGAGCGAATCCAAGAGCTCACATTCAATGGTAAACCAGTCAAAGACGATCAACCCTTTATCGTAGCGACCAACAACTACCGAGCATACAGCGGTAAGTTCCCTGGCACTGGTGAAGACTTTATTGCCTTCGCATCACCAGATGAAAACCGTACTGTTGTCGCAGACTACATTACACGTGTAAGCGAAGAAGAAGGTCAGGTCGTTCCAAGTGCTGATAACAACTGGCGTTTTGCACCATTGAAGAGTGATAAGCAGTTAAACATCACTTTCGAAACATCGCCAAGTGAAAAAGCCGCGGCCTTTATCAAAGAGAAAGCACAATACCCAATGGAAAAAGTCACAACCGATAAAGTGGGCTTTGCCATTTACCAAATTGATCTTCAGAAGTAATCTTTCTTTTCAGCCACGATAAGTAATAACTGATACCGCAGCTTTTGCTGCGGTATTTTTTTGGTATGCTGTTATCTATCACCAAGCAACCAACCACAATGTTATGACACCTGTACTCGCTACATTTTTAAAGCAACACGGTGCATCAGAAGCCTTAATCGAACAGGCCACCGCAGCGGCTGAACCACTAGAACTCCCTACCCGACACATTTTACTCAATCAAGGCGAACAACCTGAGTATTGCTACTTTCTACTTGAAGGCATTTGCCACGCTTGTTATCTCACCCCTGACGGCAGGCAATTTAGTAAAGAGTTTTATTGGGATCAGGATGTTTTAATCGGTTTTGAAAGCTTACTTAGCGATACCCCTTCCCCCTTTTTACTTGAAACACTCAGTGCCAGTAAGCTCATTGCAATACCCATTGAGATTATCAGGCAATGGCGACTTCACCGCGAAACTCTCTACCTCAACCTACTTGAACGCCAATTACAATTTAAAGAACACAAAGAACGTTTTATGTTAATTCATAATCCAGAAGAGCGTTTCTTACTGTTTAGCCATAGCTTCCCTGAACTTATTAGCCGGCTAGCCGATTATCAGGTTGCTTCATATCTTGGTATCACTTCCACCAGCCTTAGCCGAATTAAAAAACGTCAAATACAGAATGAGAGTCAAAAATAGTATTCGCTGTTGCCTTTTGTTAATGCAAAAGGCAAGTTGAGTGAATATGCTAAAAAACGATTAAAGTCCATTTAACATCAGGAGAAGTCAATGCAATGGCAATGCCTCACGTTTGAGCAACTTAACACCCATCAGCTCTACCAATTACTCAAGCTTCGTTCAGATGTCTTTGTTGTTGAGCAAAACTGTGTCTATCCTGATATTGATAATCATGATTGTCATACAGGCACTTATCACTTACTGGGTTATCAACAAGGTGAGTTAGTCGCATACCTACGCTTACTTCCCCCCGGGCTCACCTATGCAGATGTCAGTGTCGGGCGGGTGCTTACCTCTCCCTCTGCGCGAGGAAACGGCATTGGCTACCAACTTTTAGAGCAAGGGCTTATTGAAGCAGAAAAGCACTGGCCTGAGCACAGTATAGAGATTGGCGCTCAATCACACCTGCAGCATTATTATCAGCGTTACGGGTTTACGGCCTGCTCCGAGGAATACCTTGAAGACGGGATCCCTCATATAGATATGCGACTCACTAAGCGTATTTCTTCACAAAAACAGGCATAAAAAAAGCCACGTAATGTGGCTTTTTTTAATCAGCTGTTGGCTAAACTATTGGCTTCGAGCAAAGCTGCCATCTGAACGACGGAAGAACATCACAGGCTCACCATTACGCCCTTCGATTTGCAATGCGTCCAAATTACCTTTCGCCGTTTGCTTATAACGTAACAGCTGTCCCGCCTTCACTCGACTTAGCGGCTTATCATCACCTTCAATCGCAGCAACGGCGTAAAGGTCGGTCAGTGGTAATGCATTTTTACGGAAAATATTGGCGAGAGTCTCACCTTTTTGCACCTTAACTTGTTCCCACTCAGTACGCTGGGGCTGTACAGGTGCCTGCTTGACCACTTCTTGCTTCGGCTGCTGCACTGATCGTGGCGGGGAGATTGGCTCCGGACGTTCTCCAACCTCCACAACATTCACTTCAGGTTGCTGATTTCCACTAAGATCGAGTACCAGTTCACGTCGAACCGTATCGCTTGTCGCACCACTCGGTAAAGGAGGGCTCGCTGGTAACAGCATAAGGAGCCCCATGACAGGGATCAATACCGTCAGGGCACGGCGGTGCAACTTTGGTAACTGACGCCATTTAGATTCAAGTGGTGCCAGTTTTACGCGTAAATTAGATCCGACCTGTTTCAACGCCGCCTTATCAAAGGTAAGACGTGGAAACGTAAATTCTCTTTTTTTCTTTAAACGGCGTTTGGCCTGTCCCATAAATACACTCCAGCGCTTTCCTACTCACGCAATCAAACAACATCTTGCCACAAAAGTTTACCCTAAGGGGGTGAAACTGTTATCCTTCCTGCTTTATTTACTCTAATTAAGAGATGACACATGTCTGACGTTAAACTAGATACAGTTGAAACTAAAGCAAGCTACGGTATCGGTCTACAAATGGGCCAACAGCTAGCACAAAGCGGTCTTGAAGGCCTTAACGTTGCTGCTATCGCAAAAGGTATCGCGACTTCTCTAACTGGCGACATGCCTGAAATCGAAGTTGACGACATCAACAACGCACTTCGCGATCTACACACTCGCGCAGAAGCAGCTCGTCAAGAACAAGCTCAAGCTGCATCAGCTGACGGCGAAGCATTTCTAAAAGACAATGCACTACGCTCTGAAGTAACTGTAACTGAATCTGGTCTACAGTACGAAGTTCTTGTTGAAGGTAACGGTGAAATCCCATCTTCAGACAAGCAAGTACGTGTTCACTACCACGGCGAACTAACAGACGGCACTGTTTTCGACAGCTCTGTATCTCGTGGTCAGCCTGCTGAATTCCCAGTAACTGGCGTTATCGCAGGTTGGGTTGAAGCTCTACAAATGATGCCTGTTGGCTCTAAGTGGAAACTTTACATCCCACAAGATCTAGCATACGGCGAGCGCGGCGCAGGTGCTGCAATTCCTCCATATGCTGCTCTAGTATTCGAAGTTGAACTACTAGACATCCTTTAATCGTATATCGATTATCGGTAAAAACGGTGCTTCGGCACCGTTTTTTGTTATCCCTCCAAGCCATCTTACCAATCCCACTGTGACAACTTTCTAATTTTTTTGTGTTTTTGTTATTCTTTTGGCATCTACGCCGCATTCCTAACTAGACTGAATATATAGCAAACCTTATTGCTCAATATCATTCAAGGAGGATTTTGATGGCAAACTCATCACCATGGCGTCAGCGCTTTCTACTCACAACCACACTCGTCACGTTACTGGCAATGCCTGCAACCAGTGCTGCATTCAGTTTATCGGATCTCTTCGGGGGAGATGATGAAACTCCAACCGAAACTGAAGCGAATAATCCATTAACCGATCTACTCAGTAGCCAACTAGGCGTGAGTCCAGAGCAAGCAACAGGTGGTGCCGGTGCTCTGCTTTCAATTGCATCAAGCCAACTAAGTGGAGATCAAGCTTCTGAGTTAGCCAAAATGATCCCAGGAGCTGATGCACTTGCAGATAGCTTACCCCCTGGCGTGGGTAGCTTACTTGGCAATATGGACACCATCAATCAAGTATTCAGTGCGCTGGGAATGGATGCCAGTATGGTTAGCCAGTTTATTCCTGTCGTCATGCAGTTCCTTGGCGATCAAGGAGCAAGTGCCGGGCTAATGGAAAGCCTTGGTAATGTGTGGAACCCTACAACCAATTAAGCCTTCACCGATATTGGTACATAGCGACCACATATCTCGATAGATTCATTTTTTGCGCAGAAATGTAGCGTATGAATCAAGGCTATCTGTCATAACCATGTGAATTTATAGCATTACAGCGTCAGATCTCAATCAATAAGAAACGCCTTATCAATAAATGATAAGGCGTTTCCTTTAGAGCTAAAATGAAACTAGGTGCTAGATCCCAGAACCATCGGACTCGGCATCACTTTCATGTAAACCACACTCTCGCTTTAGACCAAAGAATCGTGTTTCTTCTTCTGTCATCCCCGGCTCCCATTTCTTCGTGGTATGTGTATCTCCCACCGATAAATAGCCCAACTCTTTTAATGGATGGTAGGGTAAGTCATGGGCGACTAAGTAAGCATCGATCTGCTCGTTACTCCAATCGATCAATGGTAAAAATTTAAATTGACCATTTTGAATCGCGAGTACTGGCAACGTCGCCCGGCTTTCTGACTGCTCTCGGCGCAAACCTGAAAACCATGTTACAACGGCAAGTTCATCGAATGCACGCCTCATCGGTTCAACTTTATTGAATCGATTATACTGCTTAATGCCTGTAAGCCCTTGTTCCCAAAGTCGGCCATAGCGTGCCTCTTGC
Organism: Photobacterium minamisatsumaniensis; assembly: GCF_050336695.1. Lineage (NCBI taxonomy): Bacteria > Pseudomonadati > Pseudomonadota > Gammaproteobacteria > Vibrionales > Vibrionaceae > Photobacterium > Photobacterium minamisatsumaniensis. Next base: position 13,828 of record NZ_JAKJSI010000054.1, read on the forward strand.
CATTCAGGACTTAATTCTGCGCGGTATACGTGCAAATTAAGCGACAACTTATTAGTTAATAGGTCAATAAACTGGTAAGTCTCAGGAAAAAGGTAACCCGTATCTGTCAATATAACGGGTACATTTGCTTTCTCTTTCGTCACCATATGCAGCATAACAGCCGACTGAATGCCAAAACTTGATGCTAGTGCAAACTGCCCCGGCAAGTTTTCAAGAGCCCAACGAATACGCGCTTGTGCCGACATCACTTCAAGTTCAGCATTAATTTGAGCCAACTGTAAAATCTGCTCAACTTTATTTTGCGCTAATAACGTCGCAAGCGGCTCTTTAAGCATAAAAATCTCTCTTAGAAACCAATACTGGTTCAATAATGCCGGCACGAACGGTGAAATCACCAAAGTCTTCACCAGCTTCTCGCTCGTTCGACCAACGCCCAATTAAACTATCAATTTCTGACAGTATCTCGGCCACAGTAATATTTTCTTTATACATCTTAGGAATACGGGTGCCATTACGGTTCCCCCCCAAGTGCAAGTTATAACGCCCAGGCGCCTTACCCACTAACCCTATCTCTGCCAGCATCGCTCGGCCACAACCATTCGGGCAACCCGTAACACGTACTATGATATTTTCCTCAGCGGCTAAACCATGCTTAACCAAACGTTGTTCAATATCGGTAACAAAATCAGGTAAGAATCGTTCAGCTTCGGCCATTGCGAGCGGGCAAGTTGGTAACGAAACACATGCCATGGAATTCTTTCGCTGCTCAGACACACCATCATCAATCAAACCGTGATCACGCGCGATCTTTTCGATCGTCGCTTTATCATCACTGTTAACACCTGCAATAATAATGTTCTGATTTGCCGTCATCCTAAAATCGCCAGTATGCACCTTTGCAATTTCTGCCATACCTGTTTTTAGCGGCTTATCGGGATAATCTAGTAGACGACCATTTTCAATAAATAACGCTAAATGGTGCTTACCATCGATCCCATCAACCCAGCCAATACGATCTCCACGATCAGTAAACTCATAAGGGCGACTCGACTCAAACTTAATGCCAGCACGCTTTTCAACTTCTGCTTTGAAAACGTCGCTACCAACACGATCAAGCGTGTATTTGGTTTTAGCATTTTTACGGTTTGAACGATTACCCCAGTCACGCTGGGTGGTGACGACGGCTGCGGCGACATCTAGTGTGTTCGCTAGAGGCACAAAACCAAAATCATCGGCACGACGTGGATAAGTCGACTTATCACCGTGGGTCATGGCAAGACCACCACCAACCAAAACATTGAAGCCAATCAACTCACCATCTTTCGCAATAGCAATAAAATTCAAGTCGTTAGCGTGAACGTCAACATCGTTCTGTGGGGGGATGACTACCGTCGTTTTAAATTTACGCGGTAAATACGTACTACCTAAGATCGGCTCTTCATCTGTGCTTTCTAACTTCTCACCATCAAGCCAAATTTCAGCATAAGCACGTGTTTTTGGCAGTAGGTGCTCACTGATCTTCTTCGCCCATTCATAAGCTTCCTGATGCAATTCAGATTCAACAGGGTTCGTTGTACATAATACATTGCGGTTTACATCACCTGCCGTCGCAATCGAATCGATACCAATGCTGTTTAGTGTTTGGTGCATCAATTTCACGTTTGGCTTAAGCACCCCATGAAACTGAAACGTCTGCCGTGTGGTCAACCTAATGCTGCCATACATGGTATGTTCTTCGGCAAACTTATCGATAGCCAACCATTGTGTTGGGGTGATCACCCCACCCGGCATACGCGCACGAAGCATGACATTATGTAACGGCTCTAACTTCTGTTTCGCTCGTTCAGCACGAATATCACGGTCATCCTGCTGGTACATACCGTGAAAGCGGATTAACTGAAAATTATCTGCCGTAAACCCACCGGTAATTTTATCGCTTAGATCCTCAACAATCGAACCACGTAAAAAATCACTTTCGCGTTTAAGGCGTTCGTTATCTGATAATTTCTGTTCGCTCATTAGTACACATCCTTTTGATAACGCTTGCTCTTACGTAGATCGTTGAAATATTGCTCAGCCTGCTCACGGCTGTATTGTCCTTGCTTTTCTGCAATGGTGAGCAGTGCGTCGTGCACATCTTTAGCCATTCGATTAGCATCACCACAGACATACACATGTGCGCCATCTTGCAGCCATTGCCACACATCTGTAGCTTGCTCTAATAAGCGATTTTGTACATAAACTTTTTCTTTTTGGTCGCGGCTAAATGCAACATCGAGCTGATTTAACACGCCTGATTTTAAGTATTTCTGCCATTCAACCTGATAAAGGAAATCTTCGGTGAAGGTTCTGTCACCAAAAAATAGCCAGTTCTTTCCTGTTGCATCTCGGTTTTCGCGCTCCTGAACAAAAGCACGGAATGGGGCGATACCGGTACCAGGGCCAATCATTATCACAGGAGTCGTATCATCTTCTGGCAATTTAAAATGCTTGTTATCTTCAACAAACACCTTCACGCTATCACCTTCTTCTAAGCGGTGAGATAAATAGCTCGATGCGCCGCCTTGACGAGATTCGCTGCCTTTCTCATACTCCACCAGACCGACAGTTAAGTGCACTTCCTCACCCACTTCTTCTTGGCTCGATGCAATAGAATATAACCGTGGAGTCAAGCGTCTTAACAAGCCAGTTAGTTGCTCAACATTAAGTTGGGTTTTCTTTTCACCCAACACATCAATGATCTGAGTATTTGCGGCATATTCACGTAGCTTCTCTTTGTCAGCCACGAGTTTTTCTAACTTTTTACTACCTGAGATTTCGGCAAAACGAGTCACTAACTGTGGATTCGCTGCTGTGATTTCATAACGGGTAATTAATGCCTGTAACAGTGGTGTCGCTACGCCATCAACCTCAACGGACTCTTCACCCGTTAAACCCGCCTTGCTAACCAGCGCATGAGCAAGTATTGGATCGTTGTCATACCAAACACCTAGTGCATCGCCGGGTTGATACGTTAAACCAGAGCCTTCAAGGTCGATTTCGACATGGCGTACATCTTTACCAGAACGTCGCCCTGTGATTTTTTGGCTGACCAACAAGCTCGCTTCATAAGGCTTCTGCTTGCTATACGTCGATGCCGCTGCCTGGCCAACAGGTAGCTGCACCACTTCGGCTTCATTGCCACCAATTGTCTCTGATACTTTGTCTAACGCTTTAATGCGCCATTCGGCAGCAGATGCATCATAGTCAACATCACAATCTAAGCGCTCAAGCATCGGTGTTGCACCGAGCTTGGCAAGGTACGTATCAAAGTCTTTTGCTGTTTGGCAGAAGAATTCATAGCTCGAATCGCCTAAACCAATCACGGCATACTGCAAGTTAGGTAACTTAGGTGCCTTTTTAGATTGTAAAAATTCATGCAATTCAATGGCATCATCAGGTGCTTCACCCTCACCATGCGTTGAAGCCACAATGATCACATGGCTTTCTTTGGCGAGATTTTTGCCTTTGTAATCACTAGCAGCAAACAACTCAACAGCCACACCCGCCGTATCGGCTTCTTCTTTAAGAGCCTGTGCAACCCCTTTGGCATTGCCGGTTTGTGATGCATAAATGATCACTAACTTACCTGCTGGGCGAGAAGCAACTGCAGCGACAGGTTGCTGATTAGGCTTAAGCTGATCAGAAGTCTGAGTTTGGCTTAGCCCCCAAAAATATCCACTAATCCACGCCATCTGTTGTGGCGAAAGCTCGGTAGTAGCCTGCTTAAGTTGATCAATTTGTTGATCATTTAGCGGGCTGGCCAAAGCTGAGAGTTCCTTTAGTAACATGACACGACGATCCCTATACATTGCGTACGGGTTAGATTAGCTACTGAATGAAATAACAAGAAAGAATAGATAAGAATGTTTTATAACTTTTGGTATGGATAGACACAATGAGATCAAGGTATTTAGAGGAGAAAAAAGACAAAACTGGAGTACATAATGACTCCAGTTTAGAAACGACACACCTCATAAGGGGGAGTTAGAAGGTGTCTGCAATTCTTACTTGGTGAAAGCCGACCTCAAACGCCCGCTCCGTTGCTGTATCAATATCGTGATAGCACTTTTCGCTACCCGCACCGTCTGTCAAAGGCACAAAGCCGCCCCGACGATGACGAAATTCCACGATCCAACCATTCGCCTGAATCGATGGCTCGATCACGGCTTCAACAATATCACTAGATGTATAAAGGTTCTGCAATTGAGTTAATGTCATAAGCCACTTCCCGATCGTCTTGCCCCTTTAAAAATGGTACAAAAAGTGAGAAACAGGCAACAAAAAAGCCACGATATTTCGTGGCTTTGGGAATAAAGTTCAGTTACTCGCCTAATTAGATGTCGATTTCAACACCTAAGAACCAGCCATCGGTTTTGAACTCACCGTTGTTTTGCTTAACGAAGTCAAAATCGTAGTCCATCACACGGTAGCCACCACGGATGTTTAGATCCGCGGCAACCAAAGGAATAGACCATTTCATACCAAGCTGACCATCAATGGTCGTGGTGCTGTCGTATTTACCGTAGTTAAGGTCACCAAAGACAGAAAGGAAAGTCATTGGGATACCTACTTCAACATTACCGTAAACGCTTGGCTGCCATTCGCTGAATGATTCAGAACCAAATTTACCAGCGTTGAATTTAGCCATGCTTAGACCGATATCAAACGCCACAGCATCGTTATCTAGAATTTCATAGTACGCCGTGTAGTCCGTCTGACCAAAAGACACATCACCATTATCTACATCGGTGTAACGTAGGCGAAAGTTTGGGATCAGAGGGATAAAATGTTCTAGCGCAATGTAGTACGAACCTGAAGTATTGCTATCTGACGAAAGATTATCATCAGTGATTTTGGCATCGGTAAACCATGCGTCAGCACCTGCTTTTACCCCTAAAAGAGTTGCGGCCTGAGCAGGTAGTGCTGCTGACAGGGCGACAGCTGCTGCTACAGCAGAAAGCGCTAATTTTTTCATTTCGAGTCTCCGCTCATTATTAGTATGTTTAAACGGCGAAGACTATATCAGAAGCTGTACAAGAAAGCCGCATTTTGTACACTGTGCAAGGATTTTCAAGATAAAACGCTATCTTCCTTCATATACAAGCGCTAACGATTTAACAGCACGGTATTAGCGAAAATATTTATCACGATGGCGTTGCTCGGTTTTGCGTTCACGATAAAACCAAATCACGATCGCAATAAGTACCAGCCATGGTAATAACTTAAATACTATGCCAATCATTCCGACAACCGCCATCACGACAAAACCAGCAGCAATTGCGAGCAGCATCCCCAACAAACTGATCCCAGAAAAAAACAATACAACCGCAAATACAATTAAGAATAATAGTTCGACCATATCTAACTCCTTACCAAAGCATGCAATTCACCCGTAAACAATATATAGGTACTTTGCACAATTCAGACCAATGCGACAAATAAAAATAACTTGTTAAAAATCAACCATTAAAAAAGGCACTTAAGAATAAACTCAGTGCCTTTTTACTAGCTTGGTCTATTTAACCAACAAATTTGGCCAGCCCGACTAACTTATGGTGAAATTATACATCCAAGTGGGCGGGGATCTTCGCCATTGCTTGCTGTAATACCTCAATACCAGCGCCAGGCTTATGTGCATTTTCACTGATGTGGCGACGCCACTGACGCGCTCCTGGCATGCTTTGGAATAAACCAAGCATATGGCGGCTAATATGACCGAGGTATGCACCATTCGTTAGCTGACGCTCAATATATGGGTACATCGCTTCTACAATTTCACGACGTTTTTTCATCGGTTTATCACAACCAAACAAACGGTGATCAATCTCTGCGAGCAAGTATGGATTCTGGTAAGCTTCGCGACCCACCATGACACCATCAAGGTGCATCAGGTGCGCCTCAATCTCTTCCAGTGTTTTAACACCACCATTTACCGCCATAGTAAGGTGGGGGAAGTCTTGCTTTAACTGATAGACACGCGGGTAATCAAGCGGTGGAATTTCGCGGTTTTCTTTCGGGCTTAAGCCCTTTAGCCATGCTTTTCGCGCGTGAATGGTAAAATCTTGGCAACCGCTTTTTTCACTAACCGTTGCAATAAAGTCGGTTAGAAACTGATATGAATCTTGCTCATCAATACCAATTCGTGTTTTCACACTAACAGGAATATCCGCCACTTCACGCATAGCTGAAACACACTGTGCCACCAGCTCTGCTTCACCCATTAAACACGCACCAAAACGACCGTTTTGTACGCGATCCGATGGGCAGCCAACATTCAGGTTAATTTCATCGTAGCCACGCTCATAAGCCAGCTTGGCACATGTTGCCAAATCCGCAGCATTCGAGCCACCCAGTTGCAAAACCAGTGGGTGCTCTTCTTCGTTATAAGCTAGATAATCAGCCTTACCGTGAATAATTGCGCCAGTTGTTACCATCTCAGTATAGAGCTGCGTATTGTCGCTCAGCAATCGATGAAAGTACCGGCAATGGCGATCAGTCCAATCGAGCATTGGCGCAACAGAAAAGCGGCATGAAGGGTAATCACCCTTTGTTGCCACTTCTATTGTTGATTGTTCATTTACTACCATTGCGCTATCTGTCATCTGAAGACCTCATTGTTGACCCACTTTTACCTACATCGCTGGCAGGTATTGATGACCATGCCAGTATTTATACTGCTTTGCTCAATAGCAAAAGACGATAAAACGCCCAAACAGAAAAGAGTGCGGATTCTACCCTATTACAGTCCCTATCCCAAACACAGTCTAAAATATACTCAGCGAGTAAATCAGCTCTAGAGTCGTAAACAAATAGAGTAGACAACAATTAAAAAGAACATGACAAGCACAAACCTAACATGGAAAAATTAACTATAAATCAAGCAGATAAAACACCAACTAGATCATCCGTACATAAAAAAATAGCTATAGCAACATGACAACCCAAAAAGCTGTACATGTTGATTCCTCCACTGCAAAATCAACAATTTAGCAAGCCTATCAATAATAAAATTACAACTAAAAAAGCAAATGGCAGATCAACCATCAAAATGCTGTACGCCATATAAATAACTGTAATCACCATGGCAAACTAAAAACAAAAAGTTACCAGCATTACAAAAACATTATAACCTCATGATTTTAAAGTAAAAGATAACAATCAAAAACTCTTCGTACAGCTTTTAAAGCTATTGAACACAAACACCCCAAAAGCTGCACACCTAGCAAAACCCCATTATAACAACAGCTTAGGAAAAGACTCATTCCCGACCAAAAACGGCGTTCAACGAAGTGCAGCCATCACTCATAAAAGCTGTACATTTAGTCATTATAAAGTTGATAACAGCTTATTCTGATCAAATGAGGCGTGATCGATACCGCGATTTTTTCTTAATCACAAGACAGAAAGCCTATATCTAAGATACGTTTACCCTTGAATATGCTAATATGCTGTACTTATCGCTTGTTTTTTGAGGTCATATGTCAAATCAAACGCAACTGCTGGTAAAAGCACAGCAGATATGCGAGCAACGTGGAGTAAGGTTGACACCTCAAAGACTTAAAGTCCTTGGATTGATCATCAAGCACCATAGCTCTATTAGTGCTTACGAGCTTCTCGATTTACTCAGAGAAACAGAGCCACAAGCGAAACCTCCGACGGTATACCGTGCTCTAGATTTTCTCCTCGCTCAGGGTTTTGTTCATAAAGTCGAGTCGACAAACAGCTACATAGCTTGCTGTCTGCTTGGCCATGCTGATCACTGCTCTCAGCTGCTTATTTGTGATGGATGTGGCACGGTAGAGGAATACCACGATGATGAGCTGGCCAAATTACTAAGCCAAAAAGCAGAACAACAGGGTTTTGAAATATCGAACCACGTTGTAGAAAGCCATGGTATTTGCCAGCAATGTAAAAACAAGTAAGTTTTTTAATTTAAGACAGTCGTTATAAGATTATGCGAGCAGAATTCGTAAACCCTTTTTTAGCGTCACTTTTGAATGTCCTCAAAACGATGGCGTCAATGGAGCTAGCTCCACAAAAACCTCGATTAAAAAAAGATGAAGTTGCCCGTGGCGATGTTTCTGGCTTAATTGGGATGATAGGTCCGAAAACTAAAGGCTCAATGTCGATCACTTTTGATGAGGGACTAGCCTTAGAAATCATGCAACGCATGCTGGGTGAACGCCCACATGGTGTAAATGAAGAAGTAACAGATATGGTGGGTGAAATCACCAATATGGTCACAGGTGGTGCCAAACGTATTTTATCCGAGAAAGGGTATGACTTTGAAATGGCAACCCCTGCAGTCGTTTCAGGTAGAGGGCATACCATCACCCATAAATGTGATGGGGCAATAATAATTATGCCCTTTGATTCTGAATACGGAAAAGCCTTTATCGAAATTTGCTTCGACGGCTAACGTTATGCCTCTCACTAGCTTCAGCCGGCTAAGATCGGCTGAACCTTCAGCCTCTTATTAGCAATTCTATCACTTTGATTTTTATGTGAAGTTACCACAATTATCGGACAAAAAACTACCAACTGTCATCCAATCGATCTAGACTGACTATGCTGAATAAGCATCAGAACACCTATTGTTTTGACCTACTTTACAGCGTCGTTTTGCTAGCCGGCTAAGGCCAGCAAGGATATATAACATTCAAAGGAAAGATCGTAACATGAGCAAACTGACTGGAACCGTAAAATGGTTCAACGATGAAAAAGGCTTTGGCTTTATTTCAGGTGCCGATGGCAAAGATGTATTCGTTCACTTTAGTGCAATTCAAGCCCAAGGCCGTCGTACCTTGCAAGAAGGCCAAAATGTCGAATTTCTCGTAACAGATGGTCAGAAAGGTCCACAGGCAAGTGAAGTCACCGCCCTGTCTTAATTGCCTGAAAATACCCGCTATAAAAAAACGCCGCTAGAATTAACCTAGAGGCGTTTTTTATTCGCTAACATAGAAGTACTAAGTAATAGTTAAATCACTCCAATACCCTATGAGATAGACCAATTATGCGCGCCACTGTTTAAACGCGTTGATCAAACCGTTCGTTGAACTATCATGGCTTGCAATTGATTTATCGTCACCCAGCTCAGGTAAGATGTTATTTGCCAACTGCTTACCCAGCTCAACACCCCACTGATCAAAGCTAAAGATGTTCCAAATGACACCTTGAGTGAAAATCTTGTGCTCATACAATGCAATTAACGACCCTAATACCGCAGGTGTTACTTGCTTCACTAAGATGGAGTTAGTTGGACGGTTACCATCAAACACTTTAAATGGCACAAGCTCTGCCACTTCTTCTAATGTTTTGCCAGCAGCCACAAACTCAGCTTCTACTTGCTCTTTTGTTTTACCAAAGGCCAATGCTTCAGTTTGAGCAAAAAAGTTTGCCATCAATTTAGGGTGGTGATCACTTATTGGGTTGTGGCTCAATGCTGGTGCAATAAAGTCACATGGGATCAATTTCGTGCCTTGGTGGATCAGCTGATAGAATGCATGCTGACCATTGGTACCCGGCTCACCCCAAATAATTGGACCCGTTTGGTAATCAATTGGGTTACCATCACGGTCGACACATTTACCATTAGATTCCATATTGCCTTGCTGGAAATAAGCGGCAAAACGGTGTAGGTATTGGTCATATGGCAAGATAGCTTCAGACTCGGCACCGTGGAAATTGTTGTACCAAATGCCGATCAACGCAAGAATAACAGGCAGGTTCTGCTCTAAAGGAGCCTCGGCAAAGTGCTTATCCATCTCGTGTGCACCGTCAAGCAACGCCACGAAGTTATCAAAGCCAACAGAAAGGCTAATTGATAAACCAATCGCTGAACATAATGAGTAACGGCCACCAACCCAATCCCAGAATTCAAACATGTTGTCGGTATCAATACCAAACTCTGAAACTGATTTCGCGTTAGTTGATAGGGCTGCAAAGTGCTTAGCTACATGCGCTTGATCACCCGCTGATGCTAAGAACCAGTCACGTGCAGAATGTGCATTGGTCATGGTTTCTTGCGTAGTAAATGTCTTAGAAGCAATCAAAAACAGCGTTGTCTCTGGGTTTAAAGGCTTCAGCGTTTCAGCAATATGCGTACCGTCGACATTTGACACAAAGTGCATTTTTAGACGCGTTTTATAAGGTGTTAACGCTTCTGTCACCATATAAGGGCCAAGATCAGAGCCACCGATACCGATGTTTACCACATCCGTAATTTCTTTGCCTGTATAACCTTTCCACTCACCATCAACGATTCGAGCAGTGAACGCTTCCATCTTTGCCAGCACAGCATTGACGTTAGGCATAACATCTTCGCCATCAACCATGATTGGTGTATTACTACGGTTACGTAGAGCAGAGTGCAGTACTGCGCGCCCTTCAGTTTGGTTGATTTTTTCGCCGCTAAACAACTCACTGATAGCAGCCTTTACCTCAGTTTGTTCAGCAAGAGCGAACAGCTTTGTCATTGTCTCTTCTGTGATTAAATTCTTTGAGTAATCAAGAAGAATATCTGCGCCAAAATTGGCTGAAAACTGGCTAAAACGTTCGCTGTCATTTGCAAACAATTCACTCAATTTCAAATCTTGAGCTTCTTCAAAATGGGCGGTTAACGCTTTCCACGCTTCAGTATGGGTCGGATTGATGCTTTTCAACATGGTGAAGTTCCTGATTTTTAATTGTTAATCCATTAGCCTTGTCAAAATAACCTAAGCTACGGATCCCCGATCTAAGTAAATTCTGTCTAGTGTAGCCTAACTTAAGCAGTCAGCTCTATTTTTGTAATTTTACAACTTATGAATAATTATGACTTGAAGTAAGCTTTACCGTCATTGCGTCAGGTCACGAAAACAAAGAGTAAATGATTGGCCTAAAAATGTGCAATACAATCAATAGATATTGCGTTTTTCAGTTGCAAAACACAACAAGGTTAAGATTATGTGGTTTCAAAAAACAATCAACCTACGAGCCCGTTCTCGAGGTTTTCACCTCATAAACGATGAAATTGAACAACAAATCACTGAGTTAAGCCAATTCTCAGTTGGCCTTGCTCACCTTTTCATTCAACATACCTCAGCCAGTCTGACACTCAATGAAAATGCCGATCCAACAGTTCGTAGCGACATGGAGGCACACTTCAATCATTTTGTACCTGAACGGGCTCCCTACTATCAGCATACCTATGAAGGGGATGATGATATGCCTGCCCATATCAAAGCATCATTACTTGGCAATAGTATTACTTTGCCCATATCACAGGGAAGATTAGCATTGGGAACTTGGCAAGGAATTTATCTTGGTGAGCATCGCGATTATGGCGGTAGCCGTAAGATCATTGTGACCCTTCAAGGTGACTAACGTAAAAAAGCAAGCATATAAGAATGCTTGCTTTTTATTGAGGTTAGAATGGCTGATTAATCATGACTCTAAAGATGCTGTCTTCGCTTCCCCAAGCCATTTCGGTTCGAACGACGATGCCTTCAACCTGAAAGCGGATAGCCGCTCCGGCACTCCACTTCATGTCTTTATGAAGCTCACGTAAGTCATACTCATCCGCTACTCGACCTACATCGGCAAAAGCAACCCATTGCCACCATGGCACGTCATACCATTCAAACACTGGCCACGTATGTAATGGTTGCCAATCAGGCTGCATCCGATACTCCATACTATAACTCAGCGCAGAGCGATCAACGAAGCGGCCACCAGAGAAGCTTCGCAAACGGTATAGCCCCCCCAACCGTGTTCCCGCATAAGCCGGCGGCCGGCGAAGCTCTTCCTTACCATCAACCGTTTCTGTCTTGTTCCAGCTTGGTGTGTCGCCAGTATATACATTGAAAGCGAACACTTGCTGGTCGATCAGCTCGCCTAAGTTACCGAGGTCCCAGAACCAGCTTTGATTCAATTCCCACTTCCACCAGCTGGCATGATCAGAGCTGCCCGGATCAACCGTCACGCTAAACTGACTTCGACTGCCCTCGGACGGATTGCTGCTGTTATTGCGGTTATCCCACTCGAAGCGAGTTTCCACCCCCCATACGCTTTCCGCTTCGCTAAAGCCCGGTTGAGGTGATTCGGAGAAATCACGCGACTGATAAAATGGCCTGAACTCAATAGAACTCACGCCACTTTGCCATGGTGTGCTTCCCGAGACCTCACGTTGTGGCCTAATCGCCGCAAAGGCACCCTGATCTTTTGCGGCACCAAACGGTAAGATATAACGCATCGATAATCGGTACTGCGACTCAGTGGCATCAGCCACAACTTTGTCATCAACACTGGAATCATTACCCGTTGAATCACCCAGATAATAATCGAACTGCTTGTAGTCAGCCGAAAAGAGTTCCGCGCCAAATAACCAGCGACTATCCGTACTCAGGGTATAGTTGCTTGCCCCAAGGTATGCCAGCCAAGTTCCTTTTTCGGTTACGACACCAGCGCCTAATAATGCAGCCTGAGGCTGCCCTGCGCCTTTTAGCAAACCAGCCATACCAACCGATAGTCCCATCGCATCGGTTGAAAAAGCAAAGGGAACAAATGCGGTTTCAGGTGACCATGTTGGCCAACCATCGGCCTGAGCAAATGCTGTATATGAAAAAGCCACAGCCACGGCTGCGGATTTGAAATTATTTAAAGTCAGCAAAATCCAGTATCTATTCCACTATCGAACAATGTTATTAATATGCCATTATGGATTAGACGTCAGCTTAATCACAGGCTCAAAAGGATCTCTTTACTCGGCTATTTTTATCGACAGACAGACTCCAAGCGATCTAGCCATCAACAATAAACCAAACCGAAAATGATAAAGCCGTAACGAATGCTACGGCTTTTGATTTAAATGCTTAATTCACATGTGCTCTACATCTACACGTAAGTCATCGCGACACGTGATGTTAATTTCGTAACCAACTCATACGCAATGGTACCGATATGCTCGGCAACAACTTCCGCCGGCAACCCTTCCCCCCACAGTATCGCTTCATCACCGACTTTATCTGTGCAGTTAGGGCCCAAGTCGACAGTTAGCATGTCCATCGAAACACGCCCCGCCATAGGTACAATACGGCCATTAACCAAAATCGGTGTGCCATTGGGGGCACTACGAGGGTAACCGTCGCCATAGCCAATCGCTATCACCCCTATTTTGGTATCTCGCTGACTAGTCCAAATACCACCATAGCCAACTGACTCACCTTTTTTCACGTCTCTTACCGCGATAAGACTAGATGTCAGGGTCATCACGGGCTTCATATTGAACGCTTCAGCTGAACGCTCTGGCTCAGTAAATGGCGACACCCCATACATAATAATTCCAGGGCGAATCCACTCAAGCTGGCTTTGCGGCCATGCCAGTATGCCAGCCGAAGCCGCTAACGAACGCTCACCACGGCAACCGTCAGTCAGCGTCATAAAAGTATCAATTTGCTGCTCGGTTACGATACTCTCCATGTCATCAGCACAACCAAAATGGCTCATATAGCGCAATGGTTTTGCCACGTTATCACAAGCATGGAGGCGATCTACGAATTCAGTATATTGTTCAGGACGAACGCCCAAGCGGTGCATACCCGTATCGATTTTAAGCCAAACGACCACAGGTGCGTCTAACTCAGTTTGCTCTAGCGCTTCTAGCTGCTCAACGGAATGTACAACGGTGTGAATGTTATTCGTTACCAGAACGGGTAAATCTGACGCTGCGTAAAAACCTTCTAATAATAAAACGGGCTTAACGATACCTTTTACCCGCAGAGTTAACGCTTCTTCGATGCGAGCAACACCAAAGCCATCGGCATCAGGTAGGTGGCGAGCAACATGCGCCAAGCCATGACCATAGCCATTCGCTTTTACCACAGCCAATAGCTTACTGTTCGGCGCTTTGGCTCGAAGTTGGCTAATGTTGTGAGTCAACGCTTGAGTGTTGATATATGCTGTTGCCGCTTTCATCAAGTTACCTACTGTTCTACCCGGTTAATGGTTTCATCACCGCTTGCATTAACGCAAATTATTCATCATCAAACGCCGGACCGGCGTAATTATCAAAGCGAGAAAACTGGCCTTGGAACGTCAGACGTACTGTACCGATCGGACCATTACGCTGCTTACCAAGGATGATCTCCGCAATCCCTTTCAAGGCAGTATCTTCGTGATACACCTCATCACGATAGATGAACATGATCAAATCGGCATCCTGCTCAATCGCACCCGATTCACGCAAGTCAGAGTTTACTGGGCGCTTATCTGCACGTTGCTCCAAGGAACGGTTAAGCTGAGATAGGGCGACCACAGGTACATTCAACTCTTTTGCTAACGCCTTAAGTGAACGAGATATCTCGGCAATTTCCAACGTACGGTTATCTTGATAACCCGGTACTCGCATTAGCTGCAAGTAGTCAATCATGATAAGGCTTAAGCCACCGTGATCACGTGCAATACGGCGGGCCCGTGAACGAACTTCTGTCGGGGTTAGGCCTGAACTGTCATCGATGAACATATTCTTCTTTTCCATCAGAATACCCATCGTCGATGAAATACGCGCCCAATCCTCATCGTCAAGCTGACCGGTACGGATCTTCGTTTGGTCAACACGCGATAGAGATGCCAGCATACGCATCATGATTTGTTCTGAAGGCATCTCAAGTGAAAAGATTAATACGGGCTTTTCTTGTTCCATCGCCGCATTTTCACACAAGTTCATCGCAAACGTGGTTTTACCCATAGAAGGACGCGCGGCAACAATGATCAAATCAGACCCTTGTAAACCTGCAGTTTTCTTATTCAGATCGGTAAAACCAGTTGATACCCCAGTCACACCATCTTGTGGTGACTGATACAAAATCTCGATACGCTCAAGGGTCTTTTCTAGAATGGTATCAACATTCTGAGGGCCTTCATTTTCAGTTGTACGTTGCTCGGCAATAGCGAAAACTTTACTTTCGGCCATATCCAGCAGTTCTTCACTGTCACGACCTTGAGGATCGTACCCCGCGTCAGCAATTTCGTTTGCCACGCCAATCATGTCACGGATCAAGGCTCGCTCACGCACGATTTCGGCATAAGCGGTAATGTTCGCCGCTGAGGGGGTATTTTTGGCAAGCTCTGCTAAGTAAGCAAAACCACCGACATTCTCAAGCTTATCTGCTCGCTCAAGATGCTCAGAGAGCGTAATAAGATCGAGCGGTTGGCCACCTTCAAGCAACGCGGCCGACCCTTCAAAAATGATGCGATGCGGACGACTATAAAAGTCTGTCGCAACCACTTTTTCAGCAACAGCATCCCACTTTTCATTGTCCAGCATCAAGCCGCCCAATACGGATTGCTCTGCCTCTAAAGAGTGTGGAGGCATTTTAATTGCATCCATTTTGGTATCTTTGGGTTTGTTGGGTTTGCTGTTTTCTGCCATAAGAATTGAAATGATTGCCGGAAACTAAGCCGATCATTATACCTTAAATCGCGGTGAGTCTATGTAACAATATAGTGTGGAAAATAAATTTACCCTGAATTGTTTACGCACCAAAGAGATAACGTCGGCCATGTAAAACGCCACTCGAGTTTCCTAACCAAAAGCTGACATAAATAAGGTAAAATACGGTGTCTGATTGATTACCTATCATTTTTTATCCGGAGGAGGCCACTTGGCAAGATACTTTCTGGCTTTATTGCTACTTGCCAATACAACGGCTAAAGCCGCAGATGACGACAGGCCAACTCCGATCCCACCGCCATGGACGAGCGAGGTTGAGTTTGGTTACCATGCATTAGGTGGCAATTCAGATTCCGAAACGCTTAATAGCCGAATTGGTTATACCTACGTCAAGAACCAGTACCGTCATAATGCTGAAGCGAAATTTCTACTGGCAGAAAAAGACGGTGATGAAGATAAGCGTAGAGGGCAGCTTGAACTCCAAAGTGATATGAAAATCAATGAGCGTACCTATGTACTCGGTAATGCTAATTACATCGATGACCGTTATGGCCCATATTTTACCGACTTTACGCTTGCCACTGGTTTGGGTTACCAGCTAATTCGTCGAGAAACCTTCCAAATGGAGGTGGAAGCAGGCCCTGGCTACCGTCATCAAGAGCCTAATATCGATGAAATTGACGATGACGATATTGTCATTCCAGAAACCGTCGATGAGCTCATTCTCCGTGGTAGTACTAAGTTTATCTGGAAGCCGACCAAGAACATTGAGGTGAATGGGCGATTCACTGGTATTGGCGGCAACAGTAACAGTACGATGGAAACCGAGCTCAACCTCACGACATCCATCAATGATCATATCGCCATTAAGTTTAGCAATACGCAAAACTTTAACAGCTGGGTACCCGACGGACTTAAAAAGCGTGATTCAACCATGTCGATTAACCTGCTCTTTAAAATTCACTGAGCCTATGCCGTTCAACGTGGCCTATCTCCACAAATTACAGGCATAAAAAAACCAGCCCGAAGGCTGGTTTTTCATATCGACACTAACCGTTATTAAGCTTCAGCTACAACGTTTAGGTTGATAGTAGCGAATACTTCAGAGTGCAGCTGAATGCTGATCTCAAATTCGCCAGTAGTACGTAGTGCGCCTTCAGGAAGACGAACTTCGCTTTTAACTACTTCAACGCCAGCTGCAGAAACTGCATCAGCGATATCGCGAGTACCGATAGAGCCAAATAGCTTACCTTCGTCGCCAGCTTTAGAAGCAATAACAACTGCTTCTAGTGCGCTTAGTTTGTCAGCACGTGCCTGACAAGCAACCAGTTGCTCAGCAACTTTAGCTTCTAGTTCAGCACGACGAGTTTCAAACATTTCAACGTTAGCTTTAGTTGCCATTACAGCCTTACCCTGTGGGATAAGGAAGTTACGAGCGTAACCAGCTTTAACGTTAACCTGGTCGCCAAGGCCACCTAGGTTACCGATTTTATCAAGTAGAATAACTTGCATTATCTTGTCCTCTTAAACTAATTAAACTGCTACCGATTACTGATGCTTGTCAGTGTATGGTAGAAGTGCTAAGTAACGAGAACGCTTGATAGCGCGAGCTAGCTGACGCTGATATTTAGCGCGAGTACCAGTGATACGGCTTGGTACAATTTTACCAGCTTCAGTGATGTAGTTTTTTAGAGTTGCTACATCTTTGTAGTCAATCTCTTGTACGTCTTCTGCAGTAAAACGGCAGAATTTACGACGACGGAAGAAACGTGCCATGGGCTATCTCCTGATCTAAATTTTTTCAATGTAGTCAGCATGTAACACTAATTTACCAATGCCATTACGGCCGGTTTGGTATGAGACAAAGCCTCCTACCTTAATGTGACTGCCGACAACTAAATCTTGCGTAAGTATTTGTTGACCTTGCCCGCTAATTACCACGTTAATGTAGCAATACACTTGACGTGGTAAATCAGCTTCTTTCTGGTAGGAACGATGCTCAAGCACAAAGTGACAATGAGGTATTCCCGCCAGCGATTTGCTTCGTTTGGGGTCTTTGGCAATAACGCCAGATAACTCCAGACGATTGGTCATTCAAAAATTACTCAGCTGCTGCTTCGCCTTCAGATGGTGCTGGAGCTGGTTGCTCTGCACGCTCTTCGCGACGTGGGGCACGCTCTTCTTTAGCCTTCATCATTGGAGATGGCTCAGTGATAGCGCCTTTAGTACGCATGATCATGTTACGGATCACTGCATCGTTGAAACGGAAGTTAGACTCCAGTTCGTCAACTACAGACTGCTCAGCTTCAACGTTCATTAGAACGTAGTGTGCTTTGTGCAGTTTGTTGATTGGGTAAGCCATTTGACGGCGGCCCCAATCTTCTAGACGATGGATCTGGCCACCAGAATCTTTGATAGCAGCAGTGTAACGCTCGACCATGCCAGCAACCTGTTCGCTTTGATCAGGGTGCACCATGAATACGATTTCGTAATGACGCATTGGTTGCTCCTTACGGATTAATCAGCTTCCTGAGTTGGCTCGGTTATCCAGAGGAAGCAAGGAACTAAAAATAGAACCGAGAATTTGGACGCTGAATAGTACAGAGATTGGGCAATCTACGCAAGAGATTTTTATCTTCCCACTCCCAAAAACAGCAAAATAATGCGAAAAAAATGCCCGCAAACCTAACCTTTGCGGGCACTCAAAATTAACGCACGATAACAGAGACTATCGTACGATTATTATCCTAATTGACGCTGGCGAACAGCCTCGAATAAACAGATACCGGTAGCAACTGATACGTTCAGGCTTGAAACTGAGCCCGCCATTGGGATTTTGATCAGGTCATCACAGGTCTCGCGCGTTAAACGGCGCATACCTTCACCTTCCGCACCCATAACTATGGCCAAAGGCCCAGTGAGTTTGCTTTGGTAGATATCATGCGTTGCTTCGCCCGCCGTACCGACAACCCATACGCCTTTTTCCTGCAACGCTCGCATCGTGCGCGCAAGATTCGTCACTTTGACCAATGGCATAATCTCAGCGGCACCACAAGCTACCTTACTGGCTGTTGCATTTAGCTGAGCAGAACGGTCTTTGGGTACAATCACTGCAACTGCACCAGCCGCATCGGCATTACGCAGGCATGCGCCAAGGTTATGCGGATCGGTCACGCCGTCCAGTATGAGAAATAGCGGATTGTCAGTGCCTTCCAGCAAGTCATCCAAGTTGTTCTCATTGTATTGTTTACCGGGACGAACACAGGCAACGATACCTTGGTGTGAAGCTCCGTCAACTTTATCATCAAGCGCCTTACGACCGGCTTCTTGAATCGTAATCCCCAAGTCTTTCAGCTCAGTGATTACTGGTGACAAACGATCGTCTTGACGACCTTTGAGGACAAACACCTCAATAAAGCGCACAGGATCGGTGGCCAATACTGCGTTTACGGCATGAATGCCGAAAATCATGTCATTACTCATTGGTTAATTCTTCTTTTCTGCCCGTTCTTTCTTACCAGCACGTTGTTTCTTTTTACGTACTTTGCTCGATTTCTTTTTCGCTTTAGGGTTCACTGCGGCATCCGATTTAGGCTTTTTGCCATTCGGTGCTTTGTCTTCCTCTAGCTTCGGTATTGCACCCGTTTTAAGCTTTTGGCGAACAGAGCTACGCTCTTTTTTAGATTTCGAGCGATGAGCCTGCTGTGCTTCCCCGTCTTCGACTTTGAATACCTTCAAGCTTTGGCGCTGCATCCCTTCGGCTTTACGCATACGCTGTTTTTTCTCACGGTTTTTGGCTGTTTTACCTTCACCACGAGGCTTACGGTTACTGCCAGCAATATCAAAATCGATTTGTCGATCGTTTAGATTAATCGAGGCAACTTTAACTTTAACCGTGTCACCAAGGCGGTAAACCAGTCCAGAACTATCACCGATCAAACGTTGACCAACAGGATCATACTGGTAGTAATCATTCGCCAAGTTTGAGATATGCACCAAACCATCAATGTTTAGTTCATTTAGGCGAACAAAGAAACCAAAGCCGGTTACATTGGCAATCACACCGTCAAATTCATCGCCAACGTGATCTTGCATGTACTCACACTTGAGCCAATCAGCAACATCTCGGGTGGCGTCATCTGCACGGCGCTCTGTGGTTGAGCATTGCTCACCTAAGCCATCAACGTCATCAAACGAGTAATGGTACCCACCTGTTGGCGTCCAACGATCTTTGTTAGTGCCTTCTTGCTTGGCAACTAAGTACTTAATTGCGCGGTGCAAGGTTAAATCAGGGTAACGACGGATCGGTGATGTGAAGTGGGCATACTGCTTCAATGCCAAGCCGAAGTGACCCACGTTGTCCGCCTGATAGACAGCTTGCTTCATTGAGCGCAGCAACATCGATTGAATCAATTCTTTATCTGGACGGTTCTGGATCAATGCAGCGAGTTCAGCATAGTCTTTTGGCGACGGCTCTAAACCACCCGACAATTGCAGACTCAACTCACCTAAGAAATCACGGAAACCGATCAGTCGCTCTTCACCCGGAGCGTCATGCACTCGGTATAATGCTGGCTCTTTGGCTTTTTCAACAAAGCGAGCGGAAGCAATATTTGCCAAGATCATGCACTCTTCAATGATTTTATGTGCATCATTGCGAACGGCTGGCACGATACGATCAATCTTGCGATCAGCATTGAAAATAAATTGCGTTTCAATGGTTTCAAACTCAATGGCGCCACGCACTTCACGCGAGCCTTTCAGCACTTTGTACATGCTGTATAGTTCTTCAAGATGAGGAACCAATGGTGCATAACGTTCACGTAACTCTTCATCACCATCCAGCACTTTACTGACTTTGGTGTAAGTTAAGCGTGCGTGAGAGTTCATTACTGCTTCATAGTGCTTATAGCCTGATAAGTTACCGGTCTCTGAGATAGTCATCTCACACACCATACACAAGCGATCCACTTGCGGATTCAGCGAACACAAACCATTCGACAGCACTTCCGGCAACATTGGGATCACTTGCGATGGGAAGTATACCGAGTTGCCACGTTTGACTGCTTCATTATCAAGCGCAGTACCCTGACGAACGTAGTAACTTACATCTGCAATAGCGACCCATAAGCGCCAGCCACCTGACTTTTTACGCTCACAGTATACGGCGTCATCAAAGTCACGCGCATCTTCACCATCAATAGTGACAAGCGGCAAGTCACGTAAATCAACGCGACCTTTTTTGGCCTCTTCTGGCACTTCTTCGCCAAGCCCTTCAATTTGTTTATCAACTTCAGAAGGCCATTCATGTGGAATGTCGTGAGTACGTAAGGCGATTTCAATTTCCATACCCGGTGCCATGTTCTCACCAAGTACTTCAAGCACTTTACCGACAGCGTTATGCTGACGAGTAGCACGTTGATTCACTTCAACCACAACCACATTACCCATACGCGCACCCATACGGTGATCATTAGGGATAACAATATCTTGCGCGATACGTGAGTCATCAGGCACAACATAGCCCATGTTGTCTTCAATAAAGAAGCGACCAACAATTTGACCTTCGTAATGTTTCAGAACGCGGACCACACGACCTTCTCGACGGCCACGCTTATCAGTACCAGCCACCTGTGCCAAGATGTAATCACCATGGATCACACCACGCATTTGGTGGTGAGGAAGCATTAAATCCTCTTCCTTGCTGTTGGTGCCTTCCGGGCGTAAGAAGCCAAAACCGTCGCGGTGGCCAATAACATGACCTTTGATTAAATCCAAGCGTTCAGGCAGGGCATAACATTGACGACGAGTGAAGATCAATTGACCATCACGCTCCATCGCACGTAAACGGCGGCGCAAACCTTCATATTGGTCATCGCCTTCAAGCTTAAGTTCTGTAAAGAGCTGATCACGGCTTACTGGTGCGGAAAAACCACGGATCACTTCTAGCAGCATTTCTCGGCTAGGGACTGGGTTTTCATAATTAGAAGCTTCGCGATCGCGAAAAGGGTCGACCGGTAAATCGGTAGTACCTTTTGACATAGTTAGATCCAAGTTAGCGAAGATATAACTCTAGTATATCTTCGCCCTAGGTGAACAGACGGGAGCACAGTTAAATTCTTTGCTCCACTAAAGAGATTTCGAAGTTATTGATTTGCAGGTTAAGCCACAGGCTGTTCCAACAGCACACGCAGTGGCGGATTGTCGTCAATTAAGCTGGAAAGAGTATGTTGGTCAAGCTCAGCTAAAAACGCTTGGCGAGCGGAAAACAGTACCTCTTTCAAACGGCATGCTGGCGTAATATGGCAAAAGTCTTCGCTACAATTCACTATCTGTAACGGCTCAATGGCACGCACAACATCACCAATAACAATACGTTCGGCAGGCATACCCAAACGGATACCCCCATTTTTGCCTCGTACAGTGTCGACATACCCCAACTGACCGAGTTTATTGATGATCTTAACCATGTGGTTACGAGATACACCATACACTTCAGTCACTTTGGTAATACTGGTCAGCTCCCCCTCTGGTAGGGTCGCTAAATAAATCAAGGCACGCAGGCCATAATCGGTAAAACTAGTCAGTTGCACAATAACTCCTCCTGCTGGCATTTTAATCTTCTTATTGACTAAAAGATACAGATAAGATACAACTTATAACATGCATTACAAATATAAGTTTAAATATAGGATAACGTAATGATCAGCCAACAAACCATTGATACAGTGAAAGCAACAGCACCGTTACTTGCTCAAACGGGCCCAGCTCTAACCGCTCACTTTTACGATCGTATGTTCAAACATAACCCTGAACTCAACGATATTTTCAACATGAGTAACCAACGTAATGGCGATCAACGTGAAGCACTATTCAACGCCATTTGCGCTTATGCCAACAACATTGAAAATCTTGCCGTATTGCTACCCGCCGTCGAAAAGATTGCGCATAAGCACACCAGCTTCATGATCACTGCAGAGCAGTATGCGATCGTTGGCGGGCATCTACTTGCGACCATCGACGAGTTATTTTCTCCCGGTCAAGAGGTCCTTGATGCTTGGGCGGAAGCTTATGGGGTACTAGCGGATGTATTCATTCAACGTGAAGAATCTATTTATCAAGAAAACGAAGGAAAAACGGGCGGGTGGCGCGGTACACGTGAGTTTCAAGTGGTTGAAATAAAACAACAGAGTGATGTGATCACTAGTTTTACCTTCAAACCTACTGATAGCGCTAACGTTGCAGATTTCAAACCGGGTCAATACTTGGGCGTTTACTTGAAACCCGAAGAGTTTGAATATCAGGAAATTCGTCAATACAGTCTGTCTTCTGCACCTCAAACAAACAGCTACCGTATCTCAGTTAAACGAGAAGAAGGTGGTAAGGTATCTAACTATCTGCACAATAACCTAAACGTCGGCGATAAAGTCCAGTTAGCACCACCAGCGGGTGATTTCTTCCTCGAGGTAGAGCCAACAACACCAGTCACTCTGATTTCAGCCGGTGTAGGTCTGACTCCAACGCTATCGATGCTAGAAACACTGACCAACCATCAGGCTGACGTTCACTGGTTACATGCGGCTGAAAATGGTGCCCAACACGCCTTTAAAGCAGAAGTAGCAGCATTGGCTGAAAAACACGATCACATCTCAAACACCGTTTGGTACCGAGATCCATTAACCGCAGATCGTCCAGCTGAAGATTTCCATTATGCAGGCTTGATCGATCTAACCAAACAGCAAAGTGAGTTAACGACACCCAATATGCAGTACTACTTCTGCGGCCCTGTCGGGTTCATGCAGCATGTAGCGAAACAGCTTATCGAGATGGGTGTGACTGAAGAGCAACTACACTACGAGTGCTTTGGTCCTCACAAGGTATTGTAAGCGATTGCGCTAGCAACAAGGCTATACGGCTAAATACCATTAAAAAGAGAGGCATTTGCCTCTCTTTTTGTATCTGATGATTTATGTGCTCTCTATTTAGCGAGGGCATTGTAGAGGAAATTTACCAAAACGTATCCCGCCGTTTTGCCCGTGCAATGACATTCGCTGGCATACGGTTTTCTAACCCTTGACGAAGTCGTGAAATCTGGCGGTGATCCATATTGTTGGCTGTCACCGTGTTGTAAAGCCAGCGATAAGCGTCTTCAAAATCTAGCGGGCTACCGTAATCACTTAATAACAATTCTGCCAATTGAATACGAGCATCAACGTTACCCATAGCAGCGGCTTCGCGTAGATAGGGAATGGCTCGTTCTTTGTCTTGCTGTACTAACGTGCCTCTAGAATAGTAACGTCCGAGTTGCTCTAAAGCTGCAGGTGAACCTTGCTGAGCCGCAGATTGCATGTAATAAACACCCAATTCAACATCGCGTTCAACACAAACTCCCCACGCTAACATATCACCATAAAGAAACTGATAAGAGGCTGATTCAACCCTAAGGGCGCGAGCTTCAATATCTTGCACCAGCTGGCAATCATCCGCTTGTACTTGCTGTAAGTGGCTATTGCTTTCAAACATTCGGTTTAGTTCATTTTCAGAATATACCGGCACCGCATCCCCTACATCATCCAATGCAAAGGCAGGTGTTGCAGCCAGCAATGTTGTCAGTAACAAAGTACGCAGTTTCATGGGTCGATCTCTATCCGAACGTAAATTGTATATCGGCGCCTACTGCTCAAACTTTAATAGAATTCGGCACTAAAACGGCATTTTTTTGCCGAGTTAACACTTAGCTTGAAAGTTTTTTTGACGCAACTAAGAAGGCACCGTTTTGGAAGCGGGGTCCACAATGGGATGATGATATGGAGATGATAAAAACAAAAAAGCCAACCCGTAGGCTGGCTTTTCATTCAAGGTAGCTAAACGCTATTATTCACCGTATGGGTGAACCTTGATGATAGTTTCGTTACGGTCAGGACCAGTAGAAACGATATCAATTGGTACGCCTGTTAGCTCTTCGATACGCGCGATGTAATCAAGAGCAGCTTGTGGAAGCGCGTCTAGTGACTTAGCACCGAATGTCTTTTCAGACCAACCAGGAACTGTTTCGTAGATTAGCTCTAGATCTTCGTAAGCGTCAGCCGCCATTGGAGATACTTCTAGAATTTCGCCAGTCTTAGTTTTGTAACCCGTACAGATCTTAAGTTCTTTTAAGCCATCCAATACATCTAGCTTAGTTAGGCAAAAACCTGAGATTGAGTTGATTTGTACTGCACGACGCATAGCAACTGCATCAAACCAACCAGTACGACGTAGGCGACCTGTAGTGGCGCCAAATTCATTACCAACATCACCCAGGTGCTTACCTACTGGGTCTTGCTTATCCAGACCATCGTATAACTCAGTCGGGAATGGACCCGCACCTACACGTGTACAGTATGCTTTCGCGATACCGAGGATATAGCCAAGGTGACGAGGACCGAAACCAGAACCTGCAGCAACACCACCAGCAGTTGTGTTTGAAGAGGTTACGTACGGGTAAGTACCGTGGTCGATATCAAGTAGTGTACCTTGCGCACCTTCGAACATGATCTTGTCGCCGCGTAGACGAGCATCATCAAGTTCTTTCGTTACGTCGATAACCATAGAAGTAAGAAGATCAGCCTGAGACATGATTTTCTCAAGTACTTCTTCGTAACTTACAGGTTCAGCATTGTAGTAATGCTCAAGCTGGAAGTTATGGTAAGCCATGACTTCTTTAAGCTTCTCAGCAAATGCTTCTTTGTCAAACAAGTCACCAACGCGTAGACCGCGACGAGCAACTTTATCTTCGTACGCTGGACCGATACCACGGCCAGTTGTACCGATAGCTTTTTTACCACGAGCGATTTCACGCGCTTGGTCAAGAGCAATATGGTATGGAAGAATTAGCGGACAAGCTTCTGACAAGAACAGACGTTCGCGCACAGGGATACCACGTTCTTCTAGTGGGCCCATTTCATTCATCAGCGCGTCAGGAGAAAGTACAACACCGTTACCGATGATGCATTTAACGTTGTCACGTAGGATACCTGATGGGATCAGGTGAAGGACTGTTTTTTTACCGTCAATGACAAGTGTGTGACCTGCATTATGGCCACCTTGGTAGCGTACTACATACTTTGCATCTTCAGTCAAAAGATCTACGATCTTACCCTTACCTTCGTCACCCCATTGGGTGCCAAGAACGACTACATTATTTGCCATCTTTCTTCGTCTATCAGTAGTTAAAAAAGGATTCTAGCACCTTCAACGTCGCCTTGCAGTCATTTTTTGACCATAGGCCTATTTACTGCAAGAAGAGTGTCACGATAAAGTGCTATGACGATTTACATATTCACGTACATCCTATAGGCGATAACACTGCCCGCAGCCACCAAACATCCACCAATACGGCGTAATGTATTATCATCCTGCTGGCTGAGCTGACTCACCATATTTCGCCACCCTTGTGGTGCCAATAGTGGACCAAGCCCTTCAAAAACCAATACTAAACCCAAAGCTAACCAAATAGAACTCGCCATACTGACTCCAAAAATCCCGAAAAACCACAGGTACTATACTCGCCTTCAAATAGCAGGTAAAAAAAAAGCAAGACCGAAGTCTTGCTTTTTTAATCTCGGTTTCGCTTAGTTTGAAGCGCCCGATGAATCTTTCATATATCTAAAGAAATCAGTATTTGGGTCAATGACCAAAATGTCACTCTTCGAGTTGAAACTTTCCTCATAAGCTTTCAATGAACGCAAGAAGCCATAAAACTCCGGGTTCTGATTGAATGCTTCTGAGTATATTTCAGCTGTTCGTGCATCTGCCGTACCACGGACAACTAAAGCTTGACGGTTGGCATCAGACAAAATCTTAGCCACTTCCAGTTCAGACTGTGCGCGGATAACTTCAGCTTTCTCACGACCTTGAGCACGATATTTACGCGCCACGGATTCACGCTCAGCACGAATACGACGGTAAATAGACTCACTGATCTCGTCAGGTAAGTTGACTTTCTTCATTCGGAAATCAACAACACTAACACCCAAATCTTTCATCGCACTTACTTGAATTTCAGCAAGTACGTTATCCATGATTTGGTCACGCTGACCTTCAACTTCTTTACGCGGTGCAACTTCAGCAACAATTTCTGTCGCTGGAGCGTCATCAAGTTCAGAAATGGCAGTGGTCTCCTGACCTTGATTACGATCAGGGCCCGATACAATCTGCTTAATTTCACGAGAACCAATTTCAGCACGCAGGCTATCAATCACTTTACGCTTCAATAGTGCTTCTGCGGTAGAAACATCGCCTCCACCCGTCGTCAAATAATACTGACCGAAATCTTCGATACGCCATTTCACATAGGTATCAATAATGACGTCTTTTTTCTCTGACGTTACAAAACGGTCGGCTTGATCATCCATAGTTTGGATACGTGCATCTAGCGGACGAACTTGATCAAACACAGGCACTTTAAAGTGCAAACCAGGCTCATAAATACGAGTCGCGTCAGTGTTCGCATCTTTCAAAATACGACCAAATCTGACCACAATACCACGCTCACCTTCTTGTACTACGAACATCGACATCAGCAACGTAGCAATAAAGATGACAATCACTGGGATCATTAACTTACGCATAATTAATATCTCCCTTGACGACCAGTATCTGCACGTGGAGACGTGGAGACTGGTGTGGTAGTTTCGACTTTTTCAAGCTCGATGCCATAAGAACCGCTTGATGTCTCGCTCTTAGCCTTACCGCTTTGACCTGATGAGTTCATCAGCTTATCTAAAGGCAAATACAACAAGTTACCGCTTGAGTTCGAATCAATCATCACCTTGCTAGTATTACTGTAAACACGTTCCATCGTTTCTAGGTATAAACGATTACGCGTTACTTCTTCAGCAGCCAGATATTGAGGTAGTAGTTTTGTAAACTGGGCAACCTCACCGAGCGCACCGTTGATCGCTTTCTCAGAATAACCTTCTGCTTCTTTCTTCAGACGCTCAGCACGACCCGTTGCCTTCGGCAAAATATCGTTACTATAAGCTTCCGCTTCACGAACAAAACGCTCTTCATCTTCTCGCGCAGCCACTGCATCATCAAACGCGTCTTTAACCGCTTCTGGTGGACGTGCTGACTGGAAGTTTACATCGACAACAAAGATACCCATGTCATAATTCTGGATAATCTTATCGATAGCTTCCTGCGTATGAGCACGAATGACCTGACGGCCCGTCGTCAACGCTTCATCCATCGTTGAGTCACCAATAACAGCACGAAGTGCAGAATCGGTGGCCTGACGTAGGCTGTCGTCAGCATTCGTTACGCTGAACAGGTATTTATTTGCATCAGAAACACGGTACTGAACATCCATCTCGATTTGCAGTACGTTTTCATCTTTTGTCAGCATCAAACCTGAACTACGTAAAGAGCGGATCGCCTGAATATTGACGGGTGTGACTTCGTCAACAAACGTTGGCTTCCAGTTCAAACCAGGATCGACCATTTCGTAAAACTTACCGAAGCGTAAAACCACGCCACGTTCTGCTTCACCAATGGTGTAGAAACCAGAGAAACCCCATACCGCAGTAGCAAGCACTGCAATTACCCCTAAACCAGCAGCACTACCGCCAGTTGAAGGCCCTTTTTTATTTCCAAAAATACCACCAAATTTACGACTTAGTTTAGAGAAAACTTCATCAAGGTCTGGTGGACCTTGTTCTCGACCACCGCGATTATTGTTACCCCAAGGGTCTTTATCACGGCCACCGTTGTTACCAGGCTCATTCCACGCCATTATAGAACTCCATCAACATGATATGACGACAGTTTTTCTTATTACTCTAGCAGTCCATTAAGCAACGATAAAGTCATCTAACGAAGTACTTTCCCTTTTTTGTAACCGAGACCACTCTGCCAACGGTAGACGGATATCGATTTTCAGGCTGCCGTCAGTGTCATATTCTTCGCTGACAATACAACCCAATTGATAAAACTTACTCCGATAGCGACCAATATACTGCGGTGGCAGACACAGAGTATGCTTTACCATGGTTCCGGATAGGCGTTCGGTTAAGGCTTCAAACAGTAAATCAATACCGACCCCTTCCATCGCTGATACCCAAACCCGACGCGGCACGCCGTCGTCGTCTCTTTCAATGCGCGGCTGCGCCCCTTCTAAGTTGTCAATTTTGTTCATGACAAGCAAAGTCGGCACTTCACTGGCGTCAATTTCTTCTAATACGCTATCAACCGCTTCAATATTTTCACGAAAGCGATCATCACTCGCGTCCACCACATGCAGTAGCAAGCTGGCATCTTGAGTTTCTTTTAAGGTCGCCTTAAACGCCGCCACCAAATCATGGGGCAAGTGTCTAATGAAACCTACAGTATCAGCTAAAATTGACGTTCCAACATCGGCAACATCGATCTTACGCAAGGTAGGATCTAGCGTTGCAAATAGTTGATCGGCAGCATATACCCCGGCATCTGTTACTCGGTTAAACAAGGTCGATTTACCCGCATTGGTATAACCTACCAGTGAAATCGTCGGGATCTCAGCACGGTTACGTGCTCGACGACCCTGATCGCGCTGCTTCGCCACTTTTTCAAGACGACGTAAAATCGTTTTGATTCGGTCTCGTAACAAGCGTCGGTCAGTTTCTAACTGAGTTTCACCCGGTCCCCGTAAACCAATCCCGCCCTTCTGTCGTTCAAGGTGGGTCCAGCCTCGGATCAATCGAGTGGAGATATGACGCAACTGTGCTAATTCGACTTGTAATTTACCCTCATGGGTACGTGCGCGTTGGGCAAAGATATCCAGGATCAAACCTGTCCGATCTAATACCCTGCATTTACAAATCTGCTCCAGATTTCGCTCTTGCGCTGGAGATAGAGAGTGGTTGAATATTACGATGTCGGCCTCTTCAGCCCGAACCGCTTCGGCAATTTCCTGCGCTTTACCTTCTCCCACGTAATATTTAGGGTGGGGAGTTTTGCGACTACCTGTAACCACATGTAGTGCATTTACCCCCGCAGAGGAGACCAGCATTTCAAATTCGCTTAAGTCTTCCCATTCCCCTTCTTGCGTGAAGTTGATATGAACAAGAATTGCCTGCTCACCGGATTCATAACGGTCAAACAAGCAATCAACTCCTTATTGAAGAAGAATTATTCTTCAGTTTTTTCCTGTGAACGCTCAGTAGGTGCCGGACGGTCACCTGCATGGTGGTGGTTTACTGGACGAGCAGGAACCACCGTAGAGATAGCATGCTTGTATACCATCTGGTTAACAGTATTCTTCAATAGGATCACAAACTGATCAAAAGACTCAATCTGACCTTGCAGCTTAATGCCGTTAACTAGGTAGATTGATACTGGGATTCTTTCACGACGCAAAGCGTTCAAAAACGGGTCTTGCAAAGATTGCCCCTTAGCCATTATTACTTTTCCTTATTTGTTTGTAGTTGTAGTTAGCAACGAACAACATTAAAAATACGCAAAACAGTAACCAGTATACACGTTAATCAAACGTCACATCTAATTGAGTTTGTGACCGTTTGTAACGCACTTTCTACGTCACTGCTATCCAACCACGTCAGTTCTTTCCAGCTTCTCAACCAGGTGATCTGACGCTTCGCCAATTGACGAGTCGCGCAAATTCCACGGAAAACCGCTTCATCCAAATCGCACTTCCCATCCAAATATTCCCACATCTGACGGTAGCCGACACAACGGATTGAAGGTAGATCTTGGTGCAGATCTCCTCGTTCATACAAAGCACGAACTTCCTGTTCAAAACCTGCTTCGATCATTTTTTCAAAACGTTGTTCGATCCGCTGATGCAGAACAGCCCTGTCCGTGGGCGTTATTGCAAATTGGTGAACCCTGTAAGGTAAGGTATCACCTTGAATTTTCGTAAGCTCTGTTAAAGTTTTACCCGAAATACGGAAAACTTCCAATGCGCGTGACAAACGCTGAGGATCATTCGGGTGAATGCGAGCCCCTGATACGGGATCAATCCGTACTAATTCCTCATGTAAAACCTGCCACCCCTTTTCTTCCGCCTCTTGCTCAATTTGAGCTCGAATCACCGGATCAGCAGCAGGCAAAGGTGACAAACCTTCCAATAATGCCTTGTAGTACAACATCGTACCGCCAACTAACATTGGTATTCGCCCTGCTGCAACTATATCAGCCATTTCTTTCAGTGCATCAGCACGAAAGTCTGCAGCTGAATAACTTTGCGCTGGATCACGAATATCGATCAAGCGGTGAGGTGCTAAGGCAAGTTCTTGGGCGTCGGGCTTCGCAGTACCGATGTCCATATCTTTATAGATAAGGGCTGAATCGACACTTATCAACTCCACTGGCAGTTCTTGGCGCAAACGAATGGCCAAATTTGTTTTTCCAGATGCAGTCGGCCCCATTAAAAAAATGGCCTGTGGTAATGGCTTAGTCATAGTTAAATGCTTCTATTGCTGTACTCACATCGACGGAGCGCAGCAAATTTGGATAATAATTTTCAAGTTCGCCGCCCCATAATTGCTCAAGCTCGGTGACGAGCTGAATGGCTTGCGACAAACTATAAGATTCAGTTGGGATCACCAGTTGCTGTGCCAGCCATTCAAGTAATTTGTCCCATCCTTGTGCCTCAGGGTCTTCAGCAATAGCGGCAAGATAACCAACCAGCGCTGGGATCAATTGCTGTAGGTTCTGCTGCCTTAATGGTTGGCAGACCGACATAATGATCAAATGGGTCTTACCCTTCGCTTTTAACTGAATACCTAACTGTTTGAGCAGTAAGGCATGTTGCTCTGCACAGTCTATCATACCCGCTTCAACAGGTACTGAATGAGGTATAAGCAATGGCTGTGGTTTTAGGCCCTCAGTTTGCGCTAAACGCAATTGCCCTTTGACACGCAGCTTCAATGCTAGGTCAAGCGCAAGCAACGCAACACCATCATCACGATTTAAGAGCAAATATCGTTGTTTAACAAGACATAATGCTTTGCCTAACCCCACACCATTGGTGGTATCGATAGCATCCTGACGGGTCTGTTGCATAGCTTCACTGCGCGTGGCTTGTTCAGTGGGCTGCATTACCGGGATCGGCGACGCTGTCCTTTGCTGTAAAACCGGTTGGGAAGGGGTCGAGTGAGGCTGAGCACCTTGAATCGAACTAACATGGTCAGTGACTGGATCAGCCTCTACTGTTTCCATTAACTGCTGATAGGCAGCAACTTCTTGCTCCGTTGGCCCGTCGTCATTATAACGAGTAGCCCCTGCCTTTCCACCTGAGCTTGATGATTGCGGTTTCACATCGCGCGGTAACCCGACAGGCTCTTGACGATGATAATCACGCCCTGCACCTCTTGGTGAGGATGGGCTTGGCTCTGACGACAACCACTCGCGCGCTGGCGCTTTGTTCGGATAATCCGGCGTGTTTGCCGCTGCAGTCAACACTGTATCCGGCTCTGACACTGAATATGACGGTGTAGACGTAGATGCATATTCTGCCGCTTGTGCACTTGCTCGGGGCTGAGGAGGGGCAACAACGGCACCATACTCATCACTCCCTTGGATCAGTGCACTCTGTAAACCTTGGCAAATAAAATCATGGACCAAGCGGGATTGATGAAAACGAACTTCGTGCTTTGCTGGGTGCACGTTCACATCCACTTGATGCGGGTCAACCTCGATAAATAAAGCATAAGCGGCATATTGTTCTGGCGCTAAACTGCCTTCATAGGCTTGACGGATTGCGTGGTTGATTAGCTTATCTTTCATCATTCGGCCATTCACATAACAATATTGAATATCATTTTGTGAACGTGCACCTTGCGGACTACAAATCCAACCAGACAATTTTAAATCACCATGTGCAAGTTCTACTTCAAGCGCATGATTAAGAAATTGCCCACCGCATACTGCTGCCAAACGACGTTCTTTCTGCACCTGAGTATTTGCTTCTCGGTACTGACGAATCATCTTACCATTGTGTCTTAGGTTGATCGTGACATCCATCCGGCTTAATGCGATGCGCTTTAGCAGCTCATCGATATGGCCAAATTCAGTCTTTTCGGTACGGAGAAATTTGCGACGAGCAGGAGTATTAAAAAACAAATCCAAGGCTTCAAGCGTAGTGCCTACGGGATGCGCTGCGGGTTTCAACTGCACATCCATATCACGCCCTTCGGCATAAGCCGACCACGCTTCTTCTTGATCGGCAGTACGGGACGTCAGGGTTAGCCGTGACACCGAACTAATACTGGCAAGCGCCTCGCCCCTAAAACCAAGGCTGACAATGGCTTCAAGATCATCGAGCGATGCTATTTTCGATGTTGCATGGCGACTTAATGCCAGACTGAGCTCGTCTTTGGGAATCCCTTTGCCATTATCTCGAATACGGATCGTGCGACTGCCCCCCTTATCGATATCAATATCGATGCGGGTTGCCCCGGCATCAAGGCTGTTTTCAACCAGCTCTTTGACCACCGACGCAGGTCGCTCTACCACCTCACCAGCAGCAATTTGGTTCGCCAAACGAGCTGGCAAGATCTGAATAGGCATAATTAACTACTCGGAATAGTAAGTTTTTGTCCAACCGCCAATTTGTCTGAGCGTAATTGGTTCGCTTCACGCAAACGACTGACAGTCACTCCATAGCGAGTGGCAATCTTACCGAGAAAATCACCCCGCTGCACGGTATGGACCACCGATACCGGGGCCTTCACTGAAATTCTCAGCTTTTGACCGATTGCGAGTTCATCGGAACGTAACTTGTTGTCACGCCTGATACTCGCGACCGTCACGCCATACTGGCTAGCAACTTTGCCAAGGAACTCACCGCGCTTCACCGTATGCGTCACTGTTTTGGTGGTTGTCGCTACAGCAGCCTTTGCTGGTGCCGTTACCGGGACGCTCACCGAAACTCTCAATTTTTGGCCAATGGCAAGTTCATCGGAACGTAACTTGTTATCACGTCTGATACTCGCGACTGTCACTCCATACTGGCTGGCTATCTTGCCCAGGAAGTCACCACTCGCCACTGTATGTGTCACCGTTTTGGTGGTTGTCGCAACAGCAGGTGTTGTGGGTGCCGTAACCGGGGCTTTACCCGGGATAGCCAACACCTGACCAACCTTCAAGGTATTCGACTTGAGGTTATTCGCCTGCTTTATGGCCGCAATAGACGTGCCGTAACGACTAGCAATCACACTAAGCGATTGCCCACTCGTGACTTTATGTTTCACCCCTTGCTGGCGAGAAGCAAACAGCGTCCCTTCCGGCGGCTTTGCATTAAAGTAAGCTAAGACCCCTTTATACACCGCATCAGATAGCTTGTTCTGATGCGACCTAGCATTCAATAATCGTTCTTCTTGTGGGTTAGTAATAAACCCTGTTTCAACCAACAACGATGGAATATCTGGTGACTTTAATACTGCGAGACTAGCATGCTCAGGCTTACTCTTATGCAAAGTAGTAACTTTACTTAGCTCTCGTAAAACCCGCGTTGCTACATCGTAGCCTTCTTTTTGCGAATGACTAAACTGGAGATCTAATACTGCCATACTCAAATATTGATCATCATTGCCACCCGACAACACGTCACCACCGCCTAATAGTTCTGACTGTTTTTCATGCTGTTCAAGCCAACGACCAATTTCACTGTTTGCTCGACGGGTATTCAGTACCCAAACAGAAGCTCCACGTGGTTGAGGTTTATGGAAGCCATCAGCATGAATAGAAACCAGTAAATGTGCTTTATTACTTCGGGCAATCTCTGAGCGTTTATTAAGGTTAACAAAATAATCGCCACTACGAGTCAGCACCCCTTTCATGCCGGGTGTGGCATTAATGCGGGCTAGGAGCTTTTTAGCCACATCGAGATTGACATTTTTTTCGTATTTACCTGTTGGTCCGATCGAACCGGGGTCTTCACCACCATGGCCAGGATCTATCGCAACAATAATATCATCAGTACCATAAGGTAATATCGCTTGCTGATTGGCGACAGGTTTTGCCGCTGTTGGCGTAACGGTTTTCACCGCCGCCTTCTTATGCGGTAAGTCCATGACCAAACGGTGGCTATAATGGCCATCAGGCGTTGGGGCTAATGTAAACAGCTTCGGGGTTGTACCCGTTTTGGTTTCGAACACCAAACGGTAAGTCCCTTTGGCGGGCGCACCGCTGCTGCGAATAGTCTTTAGTACCGCGCTGTCTTTAACAACAACGGGTAGCTTGGTTTTCAGTGTTGTCTGCTTAAGATCAACCACCAGACGATCAGGCTTAGTCAGGGTAAAATAGCTATAGTCAGCTTTTTCCTGCATATCAAGCACAACACGCGTTTCATCCGGTGCAGGCCAAACTCGAATTCCTTCTAGTTGATTAGCCATTGCCCATGAGCTGATAAATAGTCCAGCACCTAAAACTACAATATGAAAAAAAGCCCTTAACGACATCCTATCAACACAACTCCAAACGCTTGATTAATGCTTCACCATATTCATTATTGGCTGTAATTGTGACTTTTCGCTGTTCGCCTTCATAGCGCATATCCAGCTCTAGATCAGGGGCTGGTAACAAGCCATGCCCTCTTTCTGGCCACTCCACCAAACAAATGGCATCCGATGTGAAATAGTCACGGATTCCCATAAACTCGAGTTCTTCAGGATCGGCTAATCGATATAGATCAAAATGGTAAACCTGCCAAGGCGGTAATTCATAAGGTTCCACCAACGTATAAGTGGGACTCTTCACATTACCATTATGGCCCAAGGAACGAATAAAACCGCGACTAAATGTCGTTTTACCTGCACCAAGATCGCCATGAAGGTAAATGGTTGTTTGGCGATCACACGCATGTGCGAGTTGATAGCCCAAATTAACTGTGGCCTGCTCATCGGCAAGCAAGGTTTCGAATGTTTGCATTATGTTCTTAATTTCGGATTTACTAATTGTCGAATATGAGGGAATAAATCACTCGCAAGCATACCACGCTCACCATCTTTCGCGCATAGATCTGCTGCTAGGCTATGGATCAATACTCCAATCCTTGAGGCATCAGACAAGGTCAGCCCCTGCCCAGCCAAAGCACCAATAATACCTGAGAGTATATCCCCCATTCCTCCTGTCGCCATACCTGGATTGCCTGCGGTACATAACCAGCAGTCAGCACCATCATAGATCAGGCTTCCTGCACCTTTCAGTACCGCAACACCGCCATATTTATGCTGCAGTGCTTTAACCGCGGCGAAACGATCGGCTTCAATATCCGCGATTGTACATTGTAATAATCGGGCAGCTTCTCCTGGATGCGGCGTTATTATACGATTATTTTTATAGTCTGGTGAAAGTGCTAATAAGTTCAATCCATCGGCATCTAATACCATTTTTTTTTCGGAATGAGCAAAATAGAAAAAAAGTGCTTTGCTCCAATCCGACAATCCAAGCCCGGGACCGAGTACAACCACCTTTGCCCATGCCAACTTCTGACTCGCTTCGTGGGCTTTTTCTTGCCAACCTTGTGCCATTATTTCAGGTACAGCCGCAATAATTGACAATACATTGTCAGGTTGAGTTAGCACCGCCGTTAAACCAGCACCACTACGGGCAGCAGCTTCAGCCGCTAAACGGATCGCCCCTCCCATGCCACGATCACCGCCGACACATAAGATCCGACCATGATCCCCTTTATGCGCTGATCGTTTTCTTGATCCTAAACAGCTAACCAGATCATTACGAGTGACACGCTTTGTCGACGGTTGGCATATCGACTGAAACACCGATTCAACCTCTAAGCCAGCCAAAATAAGTTCACCAACATAGTTCACCGCTTGCCCCGTTAACAAACCTTGCTTACAACCAATAAATGTTATGGTGGCCTGAGCCTTTATTGCTCCGCCTAACACTTGTCCTGTATCGGCACACACTCCGGAAGGGGTATCAACGGCAATAACAGGCAAGCAAGACATATTAATCGCTTTAATCAGTTCAAGCGCATTGGGTCGGACTAAACCCGTAAGCCCAATCCCCAGTATCGCATCAATGACGACGCCCACTGATTCAGGAAGGCACGGCTCCGGTTTCAAAATATGACCGCCAGCCGCCAACCACGCTTGCTTCGCCTTCGCGGCATCACCGGTTAATTGAGTGGGATCCCCAACGTGCCAAACCCTTACCGAATAACCCGCCAACAACGCAAGCCGTGCAACCACATAGCCATCACCACCATTATTGCCCCCACCACAACACACTAAAATGTCAGTCGAAGAAGGAAAGGCCTCAGTCATATAATCAAATACTGCAAGCCCAGCACGCTCCATCAGGCAGTACAGATCAAGGTTCATCAAGCGGGCTGCTTGCCTTTCTCCTTGGCGTACTTGTTCGGCCAAATACAGTTGAGTGGGCAGTTCTGCTCGGTCCATAATCCCTTCCTCGTAGGCCAGAAAATCAAATACCATTGTTCATTCGTTGTTCTGCCGATAGTGCCGAATTCCAACTACAGACACAATCACCACATGAGCGAATACAGCTCGATCTCACTTGTTTAAGTTAATTGGTTACTGTAATTGCACGCACCAGCTAAAATGATTGTGGTACACTTCCGCCCCCAATTGAGCCAAGTACCAAACACCATGACTATCGATTACCGCGATCTCACCATAAAAATCAAGCAATGGGGCCAAGAACTTGGTTTCCAGCATGTCGGGATCTGCGATATTGATTTACAGCAACACGAAGTTCAGCTCCAGCGCTGGCTCGATGCCGGCTATCATGGTGATATGGACTGGATGGCTCGACATGGCATGATGCGTGCGCGTCCCGATGAACTTCATCCTGGAACCGTTCGAGTGATCAGCGTGAGAATGGATTACCTTCCACCAGATGCTAGCTTTGCCAAGAGCCTCAATAACCCTGATACCGCTTATATTAGTCGTTACTCACTTGGGCGTGATTATCACAAGTTGATCCGCAACCGCCTTAAGCGGCTTGGGCAACTTATCGAACAAGAGGTTGGGCCATTCGGCTACCGTCCTTTTGTTGACTCTGCACCTATATTAGAACGTCCATTAGCCGAAAAAGCTGGACTGGGTTGGACAGGCAAACACTCTTTACTACTCAGTAAAGAAGCTGGCTCATGGTTTTTTCTTGGTGAATTGTTAATTGACTTGCCCCTACCGGTAGATACCCCAGAGACTGATCAATGCGGGAAATGTGTTGCCTGCATGACAAGTTGCCCTACTGGGGCGATTGTCAAAGAAGGTGTTGTCGATGCGAGACGCTGCATCTCATATCTCACCATCGAGTATGACGGCATTATTCCAGAAGAGTTTCGTGAAGCCATTGGCAACCGTATATATGGCTGTGATGACTGCCAGCTAGTCTGTCCATTTAATCGCTTTTCCAATTTAACGGAAGAGCAAGATTACCATTGTCGGGACTCACTCAACCAACAACCGCTGACCGCATTGTTCCAATGGACAGAATCACAGTTTCTTAAAAATACAGAAGGGTCAGCTATTCGCCGCATTGGTCACTTACAGTGGCTTCGTAATTTAACTATCGCCATGGGAAATGCACCTTATGATGCCAATATCATTGATGTGTTAATGCAACGCCTTGATGATAATGAATTACTTGATATCCATATCAACTGGGCACTGGAGCAACAACAAAAACGCCGCCAAGTTGACGCTATCGCAGTTCTTCCAGGAAAAACCAAACGGCTCATCAGAATTGTAGAAAAAGGCCTTCCACGAGACGCGTAAACCTTATTAGCCGTCACCCATCCTGCAAAATACCCAACCCTAGTAGCACAAAATGAGAGCTGAGCCAAAATTCAGCTCTAATGTGGAAAACATTTTCATCTATTCCCATTTATACCCAGATGGAAATATTAAACACAGGTGAAAATCATCCCGCTAAAAAAAGTTATCCAATCACTCAGCAAATGGATCTAGTTGTATATAAAGTTGGGATAAAAGTATTAATTATTTTTAAAATCAACAATTTAAACTGTTGATAATTTACCAACAGTTTTTGACTTTTGTGTATGATAAAAGATAATTACAGACTTGTTCACACGGTCTCAGCACACGTATCAACTAACTTACCCACAAGCTGTTTTTGTGGATAAGTCTGTGTACGATCGTGACAATTTAGCCTAACAAAGGGCATTAGCCCAATAATGGCAAGGCATTCCAGCTAAATGAGACTGGGATAAATAGAGCGGATACGATTCACATAGCCCTGTTGGTAACCATCCGGTTATCCATTACTTATTCAAAGAGCATGTGTCGTCAATTGACAGCGATACATCAGGTATCGACTACAGAGCATAGTTACATTTGCGTCATAACGACAAACAGCCAATAAAGGCTGTAAAGCAAATCTTAAATGATGTAGTTGAAGCTGCTTGCTTCTTAGCGTTCCCGATAACAATTGTTATGGAACATTTGGGCAACACACAAGGCCATCGGTAGTCGAGTAACCTAGGAATGCTGCATTTTGAACTAATACTTCACAGTAGTAGCTTTGCCGTACCTATGCATTATGCAGTGGCAGCAGAGTCAGAGTATCACAATGAGTTAGTCATTATGATGCTCATAGAATTTGGAGCGACACATCGGGTTCGAACCGATGACCTCAACCTTGGCAAGGTTGCGCTCTACCAACTGAGCTAGTGTCGCATTCTTGTATCTCAACAAGTAAATTGGTTGCGGGAGCTGGATTTGAACCAACGACCTTCGGGTTATGAGCCCGACGAGCTACCAAGCTGCTCCATCCCGCGTCCGATTTATATCTCACCGTTTAAGTACGGTAACAACTATTGTTCTCACAGTCAGTGACTGAAAAAACCAATTTGGAGCGACACATCGGGTTCGAACCGATGACCTCAACCTTGGCAAGGTTGCGCTCTACCAACTGAGCTAGTGTCGCATTCTTGTATTTCAACAAGTAAATTGGTTGCGGGAGCTGGATTTGAACCAACGACCTTCGGGTTATGAGCCCGACGAGCTACCAARCTGCTCCATCCCGCGTCCGATTTATATCTCACCGTTTAAGTACGGTAACAACTATTGTTCTCACAGTCAGTGACTGAAAAAACCAATTTGGAGCGACACATCGGGTTCGAACCGAT
>NZ_JAKJSI010000055.1:0-48692 GCF_050336695.1 Photobacterium minamisatsumaniensis
GTGCTTATTTATATGTTATTATTTAAAATCGAGATGTTAATGAAAAAAGGTACGTCATTTCTTGTTGTTAAAGGTAAAAGCGCCTATATTTCAATTAATTGGGCTTTGATGAATAATTGTAACTATAAATGTAGTTATTGTCATTCGGATTTGAATAGCGGTTCGATTAAACCACCATCGTATGAAGTAGTAATTAAGTTCGTTGAAAAGATTATTGCTCATTCAAACAAGCTTGGATTAACACCCTATTTTGAGTTTGGAGGTGGTGAAATTACGATTCTTAGGTACTTTAGTGAACTCATCAAGTTTATTCATAAACAGAATGGTTTGGTTATTATTGTCTCAAATGGTTCAAAACCCTTACAGTGGTGGAGAGATAATACTGAATACTTAAATGGAGTTAGTCTTAGCTATCACATCAACGATATCAAAAATGAAGCTCATTTTGTTAATGTGGCAAAGATACTCGAATCTTCAAAAAATACCCGTTTACATATCAATGTAATGATGAATACACAGCGGTTTAATGATTGTTATTTATTTTCTGAACACTTAAAAGAGCAAGTTAAATGTTCGATTGCATTACAACCTCTCTATGAGGGGTTTGGTCATGGTGCTATCACAAAGAATTACAATTATACAGCCGAGCAAGAGTCGTTAATGCAAACTTTCCGAGGTAGATCAGATGACAAGGAGCTCCCTGAACCAAGAGATTTATTAGATATTGAATACCTCGATGGCTCAACAAAGACTCTATCAACTTTTGATTTGCTTATTAATGATAAAGTAAATTTCATTGGCTGGGATTGCTATGCTGGTGTAGAGAGTATGGTTATTACTTTTGCTGGTGAGATATACCGAGCGTGGTGTATGCAAGATGGCGCAATCGGCTCGATATACGATGACGAGATCACTTTACCTACAAATCCAACTCGCTGTCGCACAAAAATTTGTCAGTGTGGCGCAGATATATCTTCGACAAAGATAAATAGAAACGGAGTTCAACAACCAAACAGTCGTATTGTAATCAAAGAAGTGGATTAAGAGATAATTTGTATGGTAGCAAGGGCTAAACATTTATATCGACCAGAGTATTTTGAAGCGCAAAGAATAACCTGCGAGGGGCGTATTTTACTCAATACTTCATTTAATCAAAATATTTATCTTTGCCTTTCGATATTGATATTGATTGCGTTGGTCGCCTTTATCACGATAGGTGAATATACAAGAAGAGAAACATTGGTTGGCCTTATTAGCCCTTTAGGGGGAATGGTTAAGGTGCAAGCCAACGACTCTGGTTATGTGGAAAAATTATTCGTAAAAGAGGGAGACAAAGTTGAAAGCCTCACTCCACTTTATGAAATCAAAACTGAACGTTTTGACGAGTCGGGCATAGGTGTTAAGAAAAGAATTTTGGCTTCAATTGAGAATCAGTACCAATTAATCGTTGAAAGAAGACAACAAGAGACGGAAAAGACCGATTTCGAACGTCAAGCTTTAGTTGAAGATATTGTTCGCTTAGATTCTGAAATTAACATTTTAAAAAATGTTCTTAATTTATCAAAAGATGAGTTAGTGCTTACTAAAAAATTAGTTAATAAACAGGAAGCACTTTTAAAAAATAATTTCTTATCAGAAC
Organism: Photobacterium minamisatsumaniensis; assembly: GCF_050336695.1. NCBI lineage: Bacteria > Pseudomonadati > Pseudomonadota > Gammaproteobacteria > Vibrionales > Vibrionaceae > Photobacterium > Photobacterium minamisatsumaniensis. The sequence continues at coordinate 1,640 of NZ_JAKJSI010000055.1, forward strand.
TCGACTATCAAAAACAACAATTAGATTTGATTTCTAAACAGTCTCAAGCAGAAACTCATAATTTGAACCTGCAAAGGCTACAACGAGAGAAGCAAAGTCTAATTACTAATTTAACAAACCTTGATATAAATCTAAATATTACTCTTAAAGATCTTGATAGACAGTTAGAAGCGATGACTCAGAGTAAAGTTGAATTTTTGTACCAGAGTGATAGCCAAGTGCGCTCCCCAATTAAAGGTATTGTTGCTTCAATACTTACGGAGGAGGGGCATTCTGTTATCAACGGTCAGCCGCTACTTATCATAGTTCCAGAAAGTGAACAAGCTTTTGTCGAATTATACGCACCTAGTCGTAGTATCGGTTTTATGAAGGTTGGACAAAACGTTAGATTGAGATTTGATGCATTCCCTTATGAAAAGTTTGGTGTCCAATCAGGCACGATTATTAGTGTCTCAAGATCTTCTGTTGCACCTGAAATGATTGCTAATCGGCGTTTAATTAAAAATACCGAAGTTGAGGGCTTATACCAAGTCAAAGTAGAGCTATCAAAGCCTACGATTACCGTTTATGGACGAGAAGAAAGTCTAGTTTCAGGTATGACCGTTGTTGGTGATATAGAACTTGATACACGTAAGATCTACGAATGGATATTCGAGCCATTATATACTATCAAAGGGAAGGTTTAGCTTGTGGAAATAAACAGTCAATTAGATTGGGGATGGGGTAAAAAACTAACGTTGGTGCGTCAAACAGAGAACGCAGAGTGCGGGGTTGCCTGTCTAACAATGATTGCTGATTGGCATGGGTATCAAATCAGTTTAAGGCACTTACGGGCGAAGTTTGGTATCACCCAGCATGGTATGTCATTTGCTCGACTTATCGAATGCGCTGAATTGATAAACCTCTCTGGTCGGGCAGTTCGGCTTGACCTTAATGAATTAGAACAATTAAGTACGCCTTGTATTCTCCATTGGAACTTAAACCATTTTGTTGTTCTGAAATCAGTGAAAGGAAACAAGGTTGTCATCCACGATCCAGCAAATGGTGTGGTTCATCCTACGTTGTCTGATGTGAACAAGCATTTTACAGGCATTGCTCTAGAATTATCACCAACACACGACTTTAAAAAGCGAGATGAAAAAGAAAAGACCAAGCTCTCGGAACTGATTGGCAAGACCGTAGGATTAAAATATTCGTTAATTAAAATATTTCTGTTTGCCTTGGTCTTGGAAGCCCTTGCTCTTTTATCACCAATGCTTAACCAGATTGTGATTGATGAAGTATTAGTCGGATATGATGAGAATTTACTTATACTGATAATATTTTCAATTCTTCTTATCACAGCGACACAAACGTTAATTGGCCTTGCAAAAGAGTGGGCGACCATTACGTTATCCGTTAATTTTAATATGCAATGGACAGCTAATGTTTTTCATCATTTGTTTCGCTTACCGATTGAGTGGTTCGAAAAACGTGATATTGGCAATATCAGCGCAAAATTTGCGGCAATCAATGTGATTCAAAACACACTGACTACCAGCGTAATACAAGCCCTGCTAGATCTTGTATTAGTAATTGGTACATTGATAGTAATGCTTTTATATAGCCCAACACTTTCAATCATAGCAATAATAGCCGCACTCATATACGTGGTATTACGTTTTTCTTGGTTTGGTGCGTTTAAACGAGCAGAAGAAAATACTTGGGAAACAAATACTAAGGAAGAAAGTTATTTCTTAGAAACCGTGAGAGGGGTTTTAAGTTTGCGAGTTAATGGAACGCTACCTTGGCGGGAGTCTTCTTGGCGTAATCTTAATATTAACAGAAGAAATGCCCAACTTTACGAACTTAAACTGGGAATGATTTATAACACGATAAACATCACCATTATCAGCTTAGTTTCTGCTTCAGTGCTTTGGTTTGGTGCAAATTTGGTGTTAAGTGGACAATTTACTATAGGGATGCTCGTTGCTTTTTTATCTTATCAAGGCCGCTTTTCAGGCAGTATAAGCTCACTGATTGACAAGTATTTCGAATATAAAATGCTGTCTGTTTATAACGAACGGTTAGCTGATATCGTACTTACTCAAAAAGAAACGAATAATGATTATGGATTTAAAGCTATCCAGTCAGGTACGGCAAATGAACATGAGGAGTTGATCGATTTTTCAGGTGTCTCTTTTTCTTACGGTACGAATGAACCCCTTTTACTGAACGATGCATCGTTCTGTATTAAACGAGGAGAAATAGTTGCCCTTGTAGGTCCCTCTGGATGCGGGAAGTCAACAATATCTAAACTATTACTTGGTATCTATAAACCAACTGCTGGATATATTGAATTTTTCGGCAGTTCTAATTTATCAATGAAAGAAGTTAGACAGCGTATCGGTGCTGTTCTTCAAGAAGATCAGTTGTTTAGTGGCTCAATTATTGAAAATATTGCTTTTTTCGGATCCGAGTTGGATGAGGAATGGTTGGTAGAGTGTGCTCAAAAGGCGGGGGTGCATGATGATATCGAGCGTTTAAATATGGGATACCATACTCTTGTTGGTGAAATGGGATCAAGTTTATCAGGGGGCCAGAAGCAGCGAATATTAATTGCACGGGCATTATATAAGAAGCCCGAACTGTTGATATTAGATGAGGCAACGAGCAGTTTAGATATACATACAGAATCGTTAGTTTGCCAGACATTTAGACAGATAGGACTTCCAATATTGATGATTGCTCATCGCCCTGAAACGATAGCGTCTGCGGATCGAGTGCTACTTTTGCAAGATGGACTGGTTAACGAAGTACCAAATTCATTCAAAGAGGGGTGAAATGATGTATCAATCAAAAAGAATACTCTGTCCTATGTCTGATGTCATGTTAACTGATGAGCAAATTATGGATCGATATGGACAATATTTTGGAATAGATCCTTGGGTTAGTTTTTCTGGTTGTCCTGTTGTTACCTTAACCAGAATTTCAGGAACTACGCCAAAATCACCATTAGCCACTGATAGTCAATGTATCAAAATTGGAGTTGGTTGCTATATTGAATCAACGGTACTTCCTGCCTTTCCGTCAGGTCCAACAAAGTTGACTTGTGTTGCCATTAAAGGTGCGAATTACGGGCAAATAATGATTGGAAATAACACCGTCTTACAAGGGACTTCGATTTGTTCATATCAATCAGTTTCTATAGGGGACCGAGTCATGTTTGGTCCAAACGTAGTGATCATGGACTGTAGTGGTCATGCGATTGAGAGGCGAGGTGAGCAAGACGAATTAGATCGTTTGAAAGTCGCTCCTGTTCATATCGGTGATGATGCATGGATTGGTTATGGCGTGATTGTGTTACCCGGGGTTTCAATAGGAAAAGGATCTGTAATCGGCGCAGGTAGTGTTGTCTGTAAGGATATCCCTGATGATTGTGTTGCAGTAGGTAATCCTTGTGCGGTCAAGTATGAAATAARAAATAATAAAGAAAGATAATATGAAATTCAGAGGTACTATCAGTATAGCTGTGGTTCTTACACTAGCAGGCTGTCAAAGCATTCCAACGATTTTTCCTCCGTAAGCGGTTATTAAACCAGTGGAGCCTTATTCAGCTTCACCGATTTCAACATTCCACGGCATCAGATCCGACATATCATCGGATGGGTTACGTCTCGGCAACTCTGTAAACAGATGTTGGAAGTAATAATCATTAGCGCGGCACGTTATGACCAAGCTATACAACTTAGCAGTTAACTCATTGTAAGTAGTGAATTTCAATGGGTTTATGGCCGAGAATAGTGATGCCTAATAACAGATGTTCTAATTCCATTTGGCTCAGGGTAACACCTAATTTTTCTCTCGATATGGCCACTGAAATTTGTCTTTTTCCAACCTTTTGCCCAAAGGGCAAAGCCAGTTTTATCCCAGTAGAGCACTTTCATCTTGTCGCACTGCTTGTTGGTAAACAGGAATAATTCACCTGAGTCCAGAGGCAAATCAGTTTCGGACTCGATCAGAGCCGCAAGACCGTTGATGGATTTTCGGAAGTCAACGAACTCGCGGTTCAAGTAGATAATAGGACGACTCATTAAGCCTTTCATGACTGAAGAGCACAGATAAGCTCGGCCAGGTAATCCGTAGGTGTGCCTCGTGGAATGGTTAGCTCAATATCATTGATGCTGAGCGTCATAGTTGCTTGCACTGGTTTAGTGAACTGGTAATGGGTTGTCTGCTCAATCATTTCGGCACGGACAAATCAGTTTTGACCGCTTTCAATGGAAAGTTGCAATGAACGTTGTTTGGCAAAGAAAGTTGAAGAGCTGAGGCTATTCTGTTTGCAAGACTCTCTTTGTGTCAGAGAGCTACTTTCGTATTGCTGAAATATAGCTAACCATTCTTGGTCGTTACGTCGTTTAGCCATGATTTTATAACCTAAGTGGATGGAGTTAGGAGCATAAATTTCTCGACAGCTTATTTGAGTGTGAAGTTTATGGGGCGGATACGATGATAGCAGCTAGCTACCAAGATGGATAATGCCTTTAAGTCTTCGCTGTGGGGCTTTTATAATAATCACATAATAGAATTAAGATTTATTATGGCTGAGTTGCCATAATTTCTCTGCGTGAGACCCAATAAGCCAGAAACTGAGTGCAAGAATAGCGAAGAAGACTGTTTTATGCATTGAATCCCAAAAATATTCAAAATATCGAGTATAGAGATTGATTAATAAAAAAGTGATACCAAAGCTGCGAGCAAGTTTGTCTTCTTGACTAATACCATAGTAAATAAGCCCTAGGCATATAACACAAGACAAAATACCCCAATGGAGCAATGTAACTTGTGGGACTTTAGACCAAGCAGCTGCGTCACCGTAATTACCTATAATCGATACCAGCCATAAGGCAAATAAGACATAGAGATAGCCAATGAAACGTGTAGGCTCTATAAATGGCTGATAACGTGCGTGTTGTGTAAATAGGCGTGAAATAATCAAGACAAATACACCGATAAAGACAAGGCGTAAAGGCTGATTTAATCCGAGGAAGTGGCCGCTGGGTGTTTCCCAAAGATGGCTTTGCTCCAGTCCCCACCAGGCAAAGCTGAATAGCGAAAATAGCCAAACCAAGGTACTTGGCAGTTTGAGGCCGAGTACAACATAGATCATCGTCAATAACAGAAGGAATGGTGCGGTTTCGGTCTGGAGAAACAATGACGTTTCTTGTAAAAATCCGAGAGATACAGCGGTAAACAATACACCAAAGAAATAAATGGCTTCATTACTAATTTGTTTTGCTGGGGCGACTTTTCGGCGTCGTTGTCCAGCCCAGAATGCGGCAGCTGCAATAAGCGCACTGAGAGCAGAAAGCAAGCTTGCAGGCGTATCAATCAGTTTGGCAAGTAATGCCATAAGGTAATCATCAGCAAGGAGTACGCCAATAGAAATGATGAAGCAGGTAATGGCAATCCAAAAGGAATAGACCGCGATAAGTTTCCAATCGAAACCAATCACGGTATAGCTATCACGTAAGGTTTTTGCCATTTCAGGAGGGATAGTTTGATCATCTTCCCAGTGCTGAATGGCTTGGCTGATTGTTTTTTCTTGGCGTTTACTGATGCGCATCATTTACCAGTGTATAGAAGATGTGAAATAGGTCGAAAATGATTATTGCTGTACTTCTTCATTATCTTCTGTGATTTCTTCAGGCATAAACGTCAGAATATGCTGTTCAGAGGTAAGAGTCAGAATGTTGTTTTCAAGTGCGGCGTTATTCCATGCTTGCAGGGACTGGGTCATAATTGCTTCCACAGTGGCTTGGTCATCTTGAATACAGATCATTTTGGTGGAACCCATGCCATTAAGGCGGAGTTTATTGCCGTCTGTGACCTCTAACTGGCCAAAAAAGCGGTTACAACCACTAAACCCAGACACTTTTAAATCGGCATCTATAGCCATTCCGGGAACGGTTCTAGGCTCTGCGATTAGAATGTTTTTTCCATCGACTTTAGTGAGTACCCAGCTTTGCTGGAGGTTTTTTTCAGAAAAACCTTGAGTAACGTCAGCTTCACAGCCCATTAAGATGAGAGGAATTGCTGATAATGCGATTAGCCACTTTTTCATAGACATCACCTAAATGATTAAAGACATAAATTTCTTTAAGATTGGTATAATAGTAGCACTTTTCGGTAGATATCAGAATCTTATCGAATAGTTATAAGAAGCTTCGTCCAAAGCGATTGACTTCGCCTTCTTGCAATCGTAATCCTGATACTTGCTTGTTTTGATAGGCTTGAAGAGCTCGTTGGGCATCGCAATAACTGTTATTTTCAGCGAAAGCCTCCCGAGTGAAATCAATGGTACGTTCAGCGTTTCGGCGAACCTCTTGACTCGACTGACTATCACTGAACAAAATTTGTTGTTTGCCGATGAGTTTTTCCATTTCTTTCAGACAAATCATTTCGTTATCAGGTAGAAAATTTGTTGCGTTAGCGTTCATCACCACAAAGGCGATAAGGGGAAATAATAAACGTAGATTTAGCATGGATTCTTATTTTATGAGCCATTTAATAAAGGTAATGTGGATAAACATTTACGGCACAGGCAATCACCCGCAGGAATACCCGTTGTATCTCTTTTCGTTAATTCAAAACACCAACACGTTGATTTACCAGCACTGATTTCACAAAAAGCGGGTTCGCCACATTGGTTGCAGATATGGGTGGATTGTTTACCTTGAATTTCGTCAATGGTATCTGATTGTTTTACTTCATCCATATGGCGCCACTCTGTAATTTCGCTCATGGTACGGAAACACCCACTGCACAATCCTTCATTATTCTTACACTTTCCAACACAAGGTGTTTTCACAATACTTCCTACTACGGGTACGGTACGACAATTTAGCCGTACCGTAACATATCGCGATTAGTGAGTCTTATGGTTTAATTATCGCTTACGCCAAATCGTCATTTCCGATATGGAATGCTGATACTTACGCTTGGTTTCTCGGATAATAAAAGGAATTTCCTTTACTGCGATAAGCTCAAAATTTTGGATAAGTGTTTCCGTTAACCCATCAAGCGTCGTAAAGTTTTCCCCATTTACTTTTATACCACCAAGCCAGTTTTCCTTTGTTGTGTAATCTTCAAGCCATGTATAAGGTGAGGTGATGACCAGATACCCTCCATCATTTAATCGGTGATGAATGGTTGTTAGAAAGTGTTTTGGATCACTGAGTCTATCAATAAGGTTTGAGGCATATATCAAATCATACCCAGTATATAAGGGCTTAAGGTTGCAGGCATCACCTTGACTGAAGTGGATCTTGTGGGTGAGATGCGCATAATTCAATTCAGACAATCTTACATTTTTAAATTCAACGAGATCACCCTCCGTTTTAATGGTGAAGCGTTTTTCACCTTGCTCGGATAATGAACAGGCTTGTTGAATGAAGCGTGCTGAAAAATCAATACCATCAACATGGTCAAAAATTTTGGCTAATTCAAATGATGCCCGTCCAACGGAACAACCGATATCAAGGGCTTTATAATATTGGTTTAATTGAATTTCTTGTAAGCATTGACTGACTCCATTAGTGCAAAAATTTGGCACTGAAAAGTATTCTTGCCCATAATGGAATTCAAGGTATTGCGAAATTAATTCATCGGTTTCATAAATATTGAGTGACCGCGTTGTATCTGGGTCTTGTGTTGATTCTACATAGCGAAATCCAGCATGTTGATAGAAGTGTCGGCGAAATGCGTAACGTGATGACTGAATAGCTTCGTTGCCGGTTGAAATCCATGATCCACCTTTTATCAAATTGTGCTTACCGTCAAACGTTGGAGTAGAGAAGTCATCATAGAGTTTATGTACGTTGAAACCTGGAAAACCGTCGATATAGCTTTCTGTCCACTGCCATACATTGCCAATAATGTCGCAAAAGCCTTCGTATTCAAAACGATCGATAGGGCATGAGGATGCATAATAACCGAGTTCTATATTACCCGGTGGCTCATGCCAGCTTGGTGAATCGCCTGGAATATTTTGTCGCAAAATATACCACTCTGCTTCGGTTAATAATCGAATAGTGCGTTGTTCGAGCTCTGCTTTCCAATTGCAAAATGCTTTGGCTTCAAGTTGGTTAACTTCTACTGGCCAATTTAATGGCAACGGAATCTCTGTTGTCAGGTTTCTTTGGTACCATTGTTCATTTTTGTAATGCCAAAATCGCGGCATAGTAGATTGGGTATAGGCTAACCAAGCTTTTCCTTCATCAGTCCAAAAGCGTAAATGGCGGTAGCCATCAGCACGAACAAACTCTAGGAATTCTTGATTAGAGGCAAGGTATTTTGAGGCTTTAAAATCAGATACCTCGAGCGTTTGTATTCCATATTCGTTATCCCAGCCATAAGTGGGATCATTGTCTTTTTTGCCGAGTGTAATTTTGCCGCCTGAAACAGAGAGTAAACGATTAGGGGGGGCAATGCCGGTATCTTGACATGGATGCCAACCTGAGGGGCATGAAAGCATGTTGAGTGGCAGTTGGCGAATAATCACTGATGATGTTTCAAGGTGAATACGTTCGTGCTCTATTCCCATTAAAATTACCCAAGCGGGATCATCGTGAGTGATGGGTAAGGAAATTGGTATCGAATCAATCGTTGCGCTTACAATGTGTTTTATTTGGTCACGGTAATCCTTAACGGCTTCCACACTTGGCCAATCATAATGGACATCATTTAGATCATCCCAAGACATCTCATCAACGCCAATCGCAAACATCGACTCGAAGGACTCATTTACACGACTATCAATATATTTGCCCAGCAATAATTTGTTGATATAGAAGGTTGCGGTGTGTCCAAAGTAGAAAATGAGTGGGTGGCGAAGTGGCTCAGGCTTACTGAAGTAGGCGTCATCATTCGTTATCACCGAAAATAGAGATTCATACAGTTCCCAAGTTTGATTAAACGCCCGATGTAGTTCATGGCGTTTTGTATCGACATTTTCCCCAGTCAAGCTAAGTGTTTTAGTTGCATATGACTTGTTGTTATCCATCTTATTGTATTTCCTTTTAAAATGGTTTTTTAAGCTTAGTAAGAAAAGTTTTGTCTGTTCAAGAAGGTTATGTTGCATTATATGGACGAGTACTTTTACGGATTAGCCAACCAGTTGGATGTTTTTTGCCATAATTAATAAGGGATATGATGCTTATTAATTTTTGACCATCAAAAAGTGTGCAGTTCGATTGGAAGCAGGATATGGCGAAGCGTAGAACACGGTGGTTTATACCAACATGGACATTGGTCGCGTTAGGACTATTACTTAATGTACTGTCTGCTGTTATGACCAATTTTTACATTGATGATGCAACACGCCAGGCCAATGAGTTGATTCAGCAGCAGCAGGGTAATGAAAAACTGATCACCTTAATTTGGCAGCAAACTGAAACGGTGGAGCGTAAAAGGGAGCATGTGCTTGAGTTAGTCGCAATGAGTGAGATGCAAGGTGTACCATTACCCGAAACTATTCAAAATCAAGTTATTCACGCGCTTTCTTATTGGCTACCAAATCAAACCGTTATGGTAACGGTTTCTGATATTCCAGAGTTAATGGAACAATTGAGTGTGGTTCAATTCGAGCTACGTGAAAATATCAATCAGTTATATTTAGATAATGTTGAATTAATTGAGATTTATTCTGATAAGATGAAATCAATTTCTCAACTTCGTAACTTAGCTTTATTTCTACAAATACTAGGATTAGCCTTGGTATTATCGAGGGATCTGAATCGTCGCGATTATAAATATAAATGAAACAGAGTGTATAGAGACGGGATGTGACAGGCATAAAATAACTCAGCCCCTTTTTTAAGTGGGGCTGAGTTTATTAATCTATATCAGTGATAAATATACTATTTATTTGTAGAGTGGAAAGCAAAGCGTGATGATTGTTTCCCGCCCTCAGTTGTTGCTTTATACTTAATTGATCGAGAATTTTCGAGTGTTAATGGAATAAATACTCGACCATTTTCGTCAGTTTTATAACTTTGACGTTGTTGTGGTACGTTAGCAACAGATACCGACGCATTTGCAGCAGGTTGACCATTTTCAGTAACCGTTATCCAAGCGCCGTTATGTGTGTCGGCAACGCGGATATCTGCGAAAGCTGAAGAAGACATTACAATCACAGCGGTAGCAGTTAGTACTTTTAAGCTAGACATAATCTTCACCTCATTTGAGTGGCTTTTGCCATTTTTGTTATATGTGTATAGTGTTCACATTCAAAATATAAGACCTAACATCGAAAATTATCTTTCAAAAAAAATACATATTTTTATATGTTCAAATAAATCATTGATTTAAGTCTTTTACTTAATTTGTGTAGAGTAGTAAACGTGAATCAAATGGAAAAAGATCACAAATAAGTAGATGCTTTGATCGAACATATATCATCTTTAGTATAGCTATAAGATCAAAATTCATGGCATTAATATTAAATGCTATTGTGCTAAGTATAAGAAACTAAAATAAAATACTTTATCTTTCTCATATCTTATTGATATTTATGTTACTGCCGCTTTGTGTTCCCCTGTTTGCACGTTTTATGAATATTTCGCGCTCTTTATTTTGACTTATAAAATAGTAATGTATTGGAGTGGTTTTATAAATTATCCGGTAATGTAAGCGTCAAGCCCTGATTGTCTATGTTGGTTTTGATTGCCGAACAACAGAAAAAGTGTTATCAGTTAATGCTTAACATATTGATTATAAAGGGATGGAGAGTGTATGGATATTACTATTAGACATGTTGAAAAATCGGATTTTGCAGCGCTTCGGGATATTTTAGCGAGTACTGAGAACTACAGTAGTACATTACAGTTACCTTATCCGTCTTTAGGAATGTGGGAAAAGAGATTAGAAGCTAAACCAGATAATGTGTATCGACTTGTCGCTGAGTTTAATAGTGAAGTTATCGGGGAGATTGGATTAAGTATACAAACTAACCCTAGGCGTAAGCATGTAGCAGATATCGGTATGGTCGTGAGAGATGATTGCCAAGGAAAAGGTGTGGGCTCTCAGTTGCTTTGCGCGGTAATTGATCTTGCTGAACAATGGTTAGCCGTTTCTCGTATTGAGCTATCGGTATACGCCGATAATAGCAAAGCCATAGCGCTATATGAAAAGCATGGCTTTAAAATAGAAGGCCACGCTAAAAATTATGCGTTTAGAAAAGGTGAGTATGTTGATGCCTATCATATGGCACGCTTAGTGAACCCGTAATTTAGCGTTGTGAACAATTAATTGGTAGCCTCATGTAGACACAAAAGAGGTTACTAAGCCTCTTCCATAGCAGGGCGTTTGAGTTCGTAATACTCCATATTTTCAGAAATCATATTGACACGAATAGCATCTGTTTTTGTCATTTTATGAATCATGCCTATTTTGGTCATTACTTTACCTGGGTTGCTTTCCCGACTTAAGTGCTGGCCATAGATAACATCAAGATTCAAGCGCTTGAAGCCATATTCAGTGATCCGTATAGCCGCTTCAGTGCAATAGCCTTTCCCCCAATATGGAACGCCAATCCAGTACCCAAGCTGGGATTTATCATCGATAATGTTATGTAAGCCAATGCAACCTATTAATTGATGGTTAGATTTTAACGTAATGGCATAAATCGCTGAGTGACCACTATTCCAACCTGCCAACAACTTGCCTATCCATTGGCCAGCCATTCCATCACCATAAGGGTGGGGAATGTTAATGGTGCCATCTGCAATATGCTTATCACCAGCCAAAGCTTTTACCTTTGGAGCGTCAGAAAGTTGGAAAGGACGAAGAATTAACCGAGGTGTCGTTAGCAACGGTTGATGTCTCATTTAGTTACCTCTACGAAATGTATTTGTCTTATTTTTATACAGTTAGTAGACGTAAATTACTAGATGAACATGACGGTTTTTGTAGAAAAAGATGAACAGTGTCAACTGCTTATTGCAAATAGGATATATCGCTAAGGCGGGGGTGTTAAAGGCGACAAACTGCTATTGGGGGCTTAAGAAGCAAACGCTAGGGAGTAACGACTACTTTAGCGATTCCACGATTGTTCGCTATAGTGTGCAATGCTGGTAAGTGCTCTTTTAACTTTTTTCTCAAAGAAGTACTTCATCAGCCATCCTGTACCTATGATTCTGGGTGAGAACTTAATTTGGTATAAAACCTGACTTTGGGTTGCATTTAGGTTTTGAAACTTTATCCACCCGCCGTACTCGCGAGCGGGTGAGCCTTGAAGCAATGTATACTGTAGATGCTCATTCTCCTTGTAATCAATGATTTGCTCTTGGAAGTGGAATGGACCTGTCGATATTTGTCTTACAGCACCAATGCCATTGATATCAGGCTTACCCGTTTTGACTAAACGGTAATTAGAACCGAAAAAGCGACCAAGATTATTGTGATCGGAGAGTAGTTGAAAAAGGACTTTTTTTGGCGCTTTTACTGTTTGTTTCAGCGTTATCGTATACATCATTATACCTACCTACGACAGGCTATTTACGATAGTTCTTATAGCAAACGGATGACATGGCCACACGCGCTGTGTATCGATAGTACCACTTGTTAGTCGTATGTCAAGATTGTGTTGACTTTTGGTTTTTTCTGAGGGTGCAAAAAAGAGTGGGTTGTGTTTTTTTTATACAACGTTGTGTTGCTCTAGCTAGGTTGATTATTTTAATAATCATTACTTAGCATCCATAATGTGAACTTGAACAAGGAGTTGCACGAAATGGTGACTAACATCACGTTTTTTCTTTAAGAATAGTGTTGCAAAAGGAATGATTGCCTCTTATATTGGAGTTTGTTGGTAACTACTGGGGTGAATGTATTAGTTAAAGATAGCCTTTAAATATATTTAGTAAGGTCACTTCAACTTCCCCGTTAGTTTATGCCACAGTTCTTTAACTCCTGAGCTTTTAACACAAAACCGATATGGTTATTTTTAATTGCTATTTTATCAGTGAGTAGTGAAGTTTTACTTTTACCAAACTGTCATAAGGATGTAACAGACGATTAGGTATAGTAAAGCTGTATTGAAGAGTAAGAACGGTATTAATTAAGAGAAATATCAACCTTACTCGTTTTGGAAAAATGAGAGGTGTATTATGGCTAATAGAAACCGCAGACAATGGTTCTACTACCAGTCACAAACGACTACAGTAAAAACCAAATCTAAGTAATCTTATAATAGCGTCATCACGCTAAGCTTATGATTTGTTGCAATTTAATTGCTAAGTAAAAACGCCAGAGGCACGTAGTGATCCAGTGTTTCTGGCTAAATACTTTTATTTCCCCATCCAAACCCTTCCTTTGCTTAATTTCTTTTTTAAATCACATTGCGCAAACGTTTCCGTCCTTTATTGTTATTACACTCATTAGCGATATATATTCCCACCAACATTAAGTTGTTCTGGAAATTTGTTAATTGATGCACCACCTAAATAAATGTGACCTCCAACCATTAGGTATTCTGGTAGTTCTGTAATGGCTGTATTCGCAAGGTAAAGGTTACCAGCGACATAAAGATAGGGAGGCAGTTCGGTCAATTGAGTCCCCATTAAACTTAAATCTCCATTTACTTGTAATCCATTATTTAAATACTGGATATTGGAGTGGGCTAAATTAATGTACCCCTCAACAACAAGCTGTGAAGGTAGCTGGGTGATCTTGCTGTAAGCAAGATTGAGGTTACCTTTTACTGTGAGCCGTTGTGGTAAGCGGGTTAAGTGGCTCTGCGATAGGTTCAGGTTACCATTCACTAGCAGTGGGTCGGGTAAAGGGATATTTCTTGCGTTTCTGAGATCAACATTGCCGTATGAGTCTTTATAGTTCAGTAGCTTACGCTCAGAAAGCGTGGTTGTTGCATGTGCGGCGAATGCACCGCTAAGTAAACTGACGGCAAACGCGTAGAGGAAAGCCTGAATGATAGGGCGAGGTTTACAGGGCTCTTTCGGGACAAAGAATGCGGTTGTCATCTGTTTGGCCTTTTGAGATCAGCGAGGTATATAACACCGTATTCTGATCTATTGTCTCTAAAATGTAACTCTGTTTTTTGGCGTGATCACAGTATTACTTTCTACACTTTTAGCATGATATACACTGATATCGTTGTAGGAGTACGGTTATGTTATCTGTGTCGAAGCCAATGAAGCTAGCGTTTGTGCTAGCGGGTTTAGGTGTCGTTCTGGCGGCTTCAAATGTCATCGCTGATTCAACCGATGCTCGTTGCGACATATACCCTAGAGGTGGCAGTGAGCCTACACATAAGTCATTGTGTGTGTTTTCCCAACGACAAGGTTACGTCACCATCGATCTTGGTGACGGTGTTTACTACGATTTCAAACTGCTGGGCGATAAGCCTGATCATTACTATGATAGTCATGGAGACACTGTTTACCGTAAAGCAGGATTGGGGGAAGCGGGGCTAATTTTTCAGTTACAAGCAGAATCCGTCTATATTTATTGGGATACTTCAGGATTGGAGTAGCTTGCTGCTTTATAAGCATCATAAATCTTTCGAGTAAGCTGTATTGTGTAAGGATGACCATGACAGACAATAAGAAGAACGTTTTAATCCTATTTGCTCACCCCTCGCCATCACGCTCTGAAGTCAATCAACCGTTATTTAAGTCTAGCCTTGGCATTGAGGGGGTGACGGTTGTTGATTTGTATCACGACTACCCAACGTTACGTATCAATATTGATATTGAGCAGCAGCGTTTGCTTGATCATGATGTCATTGTTTTTATGTTTCCATTTTATTGGTATTCAACACCGGCGATTTTAAAGGAGTGGCAAGATCTCGTACTGGAATATGGTTTTGCTTATGGCACCGATGGTACGGCTCTTCACGGTAAAACATTTTTATGTGCGCTAACGGCTGGAGGCACGGAATCGGCTTACCATTCTGAGGGCTATAACCACTATAGCTTGCGTGAATTGTTACACCCCTTAGAGCAGACGGCAAAACTAACAGGGATGTGCTATTTGGCGCCTTTTGCCCTGTTTGATTCACGTACTGCGGTGGAACAGAAACGGGTACAGCAACATATTCAGGATTGGTTGAGTCTGCTAGATGCACTAAAAAATGATGCAGTTGAAATGAATGCTGCTAGTCATGTTGAAACATTAAATAGTGATCTTACCGCTGTATTGAAGGTGGTTAAATGACGACGTATTTTATTCAGGCGTTCATTTATCTTTGCGCTGCAGTTATTGCAGTTCCGATTGCTAAACGGTTGGGGCTTGGTTCGGTATTAGGTTATCTCATTGCGGGGGTGGTGATTGGTCCTGTCGTTGGGTTAGTTGGAGAAGAAACGTTAGCGATTCAACATTTTGCTGAATTTGGTGTTGTGATGATGTTGTTCTTGGTTGGGTTAGAACTCGAACCGAGAATGCTATGGGATATGCGCCATCGTCTTATTGGTTTAGGTGGTCTACAGGTTAGCCTTACGACCGTTATCGTTATGACTATCGCTATGTTTTTCGGTCAAAGCTGGACTATCGCATTGGCTATTGGTTTGATTTTTGCCCTTTCTTCTACGGCGATTGTACTACAAACCTTCAATGAAAAAGGACTCGCAAAAACAGAAGGGGGCCGAAATGCCTTCTCTGTTCTGTTGTTTCAAGATATTGCTGTGATCCCTATGCTTGCGTTAATTCCTTTATTGGCCTTACCTGAATTGGTAGATCAAGCTCAGCAAGCGGTAGATCAACATGCTGAAGTCAGCTTGGTTGCTGGTTTACCTGGGTGGGGTTACGCCATTGTTGTCGTTATGGCAATCGCTGGTGTGGTTGTGGGCGGGCATTATTTAAGTCGACCACTTTTCCGGTTTGTTGCTGACTCTGGCTTGAGAGAGATTTTTACTGCGACCGCTTTGATGCTGGTAATTGGTATTGCAGCGTTAATGAGCCTTGTTGGCTTGTCTCCAGCGTTAGGCACATTTTTAGCTGGCGTTGTATTAGCAAACAGCGAATTTCGCCATGAGCTGGAATCGAATATAGAGCCCTTTAAAGGGTTACTACTGGGCTTGTTTTTTATTACCGTCGGTGCGGGCATCGACTTTTCTATATTGTCGGCTAATTCTTTGATTGTAATAGGGTTGACTCTCGGGGTTATGTTAATAAAAGCCCTCGTACTGTTTTCCTTGGCATTTATTTTCAAGGTGCGTGGCAGCGATCGCTATTTGCTAACATTGAGTTTGGCGCAAGCTGGTGAGTTTGGTTTTGTGTTACTGAGCTATTCTGCACAAAACCATGTTCTTCCTGCTGAGCTTACACAGCTATTATCATTGGTTGTTGCGATTTCGATGTTTTTGACCCCTGGGTTATTTATTTTTTTCGACAAGGTCATTCTGCCGCGCTTTGAAGAACAAACCAATGAACGTGAAGCAGATATTATTGACGAAAAAGGGACTGTGATAATTGCTGGTATCGGGCGCTTTGGTCAGATTGTTAACCGCTTACTGGTCGCAAATGGCGTCAAAACAGTCGTGCTTGATCACGAGGTAGGTCAAATAGAAAATATGCGATCCATTCGGATCAAAAGCTATTTTGGCGATGCCACTCGACCAGATCTTCTACATACGGCAGGGATAGATGAAGCCAAGCTGTTGATCGTGGCTATTGACGATACCGAGCGAGCTGTTGAGCTGGTGGAGTATATTAAGCATACATACCCGAGTGTAAGAATTTTAGCGCGTGCTTATGATCGGGGGCACCATTATGCATTACGGCACGCTGGCGCGGATTACGTTATCAGTGAAACATACCATTCAGCATTAACGCTAGGAACGGAAGCGCTAAAAGACCTAGGTTTTCATCCCTTTAGAGCTGAGCAGCTCAGACAAGCATTTATTGATACAGAAAGTAAAAGTAAAAAAGTGTTATATCAAGCATGGAAGGATAGCACCGAGGAGAATAAGTTTAATGCCGATTACCGAGAATTATTCATGCAGTTGGAAGATGCATTAGGCGATGTCATGAAGTCGGAACGTCATGACAAGCATGCAGCTTCCGAGCGCGGCTGGACGCCACCGCCAAAGGGATACAGTGATACGGTTGCACACCAACAGGATCATGAACCATAACTTTTGCGTTGTGAGAGATGAAAGATCAACCATTAGTTTAACGCAGCCTCATGGCTGCGTTTTTATTGGTGCTGGGTTTTGGTTATGTCTGTACATATTTACGGCGATTTGTATTACTCATCTTTACTCATAAAGCTAAGGTGTAGACATATTTACTTACATTTGGTTGAAATTTGTTCGATCGAATCAATATCACACAAAATACCGCTATCTTGGTTGTTAATGTGATCTACATCTCTATATACTCCACATCCGGCCAGAACGATAGAGTTCAGCCACCTTAGTTACAAGCTGTCACCACGGACATGTGAATGACCCACGGAGTTGGACCGGCATTACTTTAGCTTGTTAATTTAGGTGACTCGTATGTTGTACATTTGGGCGGATACCATCTTATTGCTGACGCGTACGCGTTTGGCTCCCTCCTATTTTGCTTTCTCCCCGGAAGTGATTTCCCCTTTGTTACAACAAGCAGTTGCACCTTCATTTTTCGACATTCCAAAAAATAGTCATAGCAGGACGAAATAATGCAGTTGTTAATTAGTTTGGCCGGTATTCTTGTACTGGTATTATGCGCATGTGCGCTTTCTGAAAACCGTAAAGCGATTAACTGGCGAACGGTTGGTGGTGCGTTGGCATTGCAGGCTGGTTTTGCTGCTCTGGTATTATATTTACCAGTTGGTCAATCTATGCTTGGGGCTATGAGTAATGGGGTTGCCAGCATATTGGGTTTTGCTGATGAAGGCATAAAATTCCTATTTGGTGATCTGGCTACTTCTGGTTTTATCTTCGCGGTTCGTGTTCTCCCTCTTGTTATCTTCATTAGTGCGCTTATCTCTCTTCTTTATTATCTTGGTGTGATGCAGTGGTTCATCAAAGTAATCGGTGGTGGTGTTCAAAAAGCACTAGGTACGAGCCGTGCTGAATCCATGGTTGCGACGGGTAATATCTTCTTATCTCAAGGTGAGTCACCATTATTGGTTAAACCTTTCCTTCCACAAATGACACGTTCAGAACTGTTTGCTGTTATGACGGGCGGCATGGCATCGGTAGCTGGCAGTGTACTTGGTGGTTATGCGGGGTTAGGTGTTGAGCTTAAGTACTTGATTGCAGCTAGCTTCATGGCGGCGCCAGGTAGTTTGTTGATGGCTAAGATTTTGGTGCCAGAGCAGAGCGTTGCCGTTGAGCAGTCTGATATCGAAATGGCGAAAAGTGAACACAGTAATGCCATTGATGCATTAGCGGCTGGTGCAATGAACGGTATGCGGGTAGCTGTTGCTATCGGTACTATGCTGATTGCTTTTGTTAGTGTTATTGCGATGGCGAATGCTGGCCTTGAAATGGTTGGTGAATGGTTTGGTATGCAAAACCTAACACTGCAGGGTGCATTAGGTTACTTATTCTCACCACTTGCTTTTATCATTGGTGTACCTGCGAGTGAGATGCTTCAAGCTGGTGCGTTCATCGGTCAGAAGATGATCTTGAATGAATTTGTTGCCTTCCTAGATTTTGTCAGCATTAAAGAAACACTATCTCAGCACAGCCAAATTATTATTACTTTTGCACTGTGTGGTTTTGCCAACATTGGTTCTATCGCCATTCAGATTGGTTCAATTGGTGTTATGGCACCAGAACGCCGTGGTGATGTTGCAAGCCTTGGCCTTAAGGCAGTATTGGGTGCAACCCTTGCTAACCTTATGAGTGCGGCTCTAGCAGGCATCTTTATTAGCCTATAAGCATATATCCAAACAGATAGCTGCCTATTCCTATGGTAGCTAACGATAGAAAGGCCTCAACTTAGTTGAGGCCTTTTTTTAAGTAAAAAGCATTATTCCCTTTACCTATAAAGATTACTATTTAGGTTAATTTTCAACGTATCTATTCTGTTTTATAAACCTTGTACTTTTTGCTTTGTTCATGTTGCACCGAACCTTCCAATCGCATCAGATTGTGCCCCTCGTTTAAAATGACTTTAGTTGGAATGCCATTTTGCAATGTAGCTACTCGCCACTGATGATTGGCATACTCTAATTCACCTATCGCAATTATTCGGTTTTGTGCGTCGAAGATACCAACTTCATCGTATTCGCAGATTTTGCTTATAGGGGTGAAAAATACAATTGTGCCTTTCTTATAACGAGTATCATAATTATCGATTTCGACAGTGACATAGCCTCGAACGAGAGCCATACGCGGCATAATGACAAAAGGTGTACTAACTTTTCCCTGTGATAATGTTTGATGAACCTCTGCCGAAAAAACGGTTCCTTCCATGCTATACCACTCTTTACCACCTTGCTCTAGCCGATGATGAAAGTAGGCGGAAGGTCGATTAACCATCTGGGCAAAACGAGAAATGAAATCTGAATTCAGGCTTATGTTGCCACATAAATACTGAGAAAAAGCGGACTGTTTTATTCCGAGTATCTCTGCGGCTTTCGCTTGAGTTAATTTATTCTCTTTTTTGTATGAGAACCAACACGCTCGTACCTTGCTCAATACATTTTCATCGTAAGCATTTGATTTAGAAGTTTTCATATCTGTTTCTTAGTGTTATTAACTCTACTGATAAGTCGTCAGCGGCTGATTTCATCACTATTCTTTATTATTCAATGGTTTATGGTTTATTTTTGTTTTTGTCTACCCTATAAAATATTACCATTGATAATATAAAGTGTATAGATCACATAATAATTATTAAAGCTAATATATCTCTGGTTTTCGATATGTCGACTGAGTAGAGTGCATGCAAACTTTAGGGGGGCTGTTAGAGAGTCACTATTATAGTGAGTTACTGGCAGTCGATAATTACCTCTGTATCAACCTTATGCTATTAAAGATCTACTTGGACCATACATAACGTGGTGGATTAGGCACGCCTAAATAATGCCAAGAAGTCATTTAAAATGAGGCTCAGAATTTAAATCTATTTTGAGTTTGATTCTAATGACGTTGATTGAAGAGGGATTTCCTGAACCTAAAGTTGCATTAAAAGTTTCTTTCAACTTAAGAATAATCCTATGACTGAAAATCAAAAAAAATTAGGCCTTTGGTCTATTGTACTCCTCGGATTCAACTCAATTATTGGGTCTGGTATTTTTTTACTCCCTGCATCGCTATATAAGTTTGCTGGCGATTGGTCTGTTGCTATCGTATTTATCACAGGTGCAGTCGTTGCCACCATTGCTTTATGTTTCGCTGAAGCTGCCGGTTATTTCAGTAAAAACGGCGCGGCCTATGTCTACACCAAAGAGGCTTTTGGTCGTTTTGCTGGGTTTGAAGTCGGCTTTTTAAAGTGGTTTATGCAGTGTATTGCTTGGGCTGTAATGGCCGTAGCGTTTAAAAATATCTTATCGGGCACGTTTGGCTTTGCAGATAACGACTTTCTGTGTAGCTCAATCGTCGCTGGTATCATCTTGTTACTGACAGGCGTTAACCTGCTTGGCGTGAGTGCTGCAAAGGCCGTAAATAACATATCGACAGTTGCTAAAATGTTACCTTTGGTCTTTTTGATCGTTGTTGGCGTTTGGTATATCAATCCAGTAAATATAATCCCTAACGCAAACTTAGAGCCAACATACGCGCTAAGCTCAGAGACTATCGTTTCAGCATTAATTCTGGCGTTCTATTCGTTCACTGGCTTTGAAACGTTTGGCACTGCTGCTGAAGATATGGAAAACCCAAAGAAAAACCTTCCTGTGGCTATCTGTTTATCGTTAGGCATTGTGATGATGTTTTATGGGCTAGTCATGGCGGTGACAGTTGGTGTCCTTGGTGAAGCTGTTGCCGATTCTAGTACGCCATTAGCTGATGCCGCGCGTGTTGTCTCTGGTAATTTTGGTTACTGGTTAATTACGATTGGTTCAATTGTTTCTATTGCTGGTATTAATGTAGCGGCTTCATTTCACATTCCGCGTGCATTGCTGCCACTCGCAGATGACAGGATGATCCCTTCTGTTTTTGGTAAGAAAACGATACGTGGTGTTCCAGCCGTTGCGATCATTGTCTCTGGCATTGTGACTGTTCCTATCGCGCTAAGTGGGTCATTTTCTGAACTTGCTATGCTTTCGGTCGTTGCTCGTTTTGCTCAGTACATTCCTACGTGTATCAGCGTACTTATTTTTCGCAAGCGCTTTGCTAATGACAAAGATGCTCAATCTTCATTTAAAGCACCTTTTGGTCCTGTACTTCCAGTTACGGCAGTGATTACCTGCATTGCTCTATTGTCAGATCAAGAGCTATCAAAAATTCTAATTGGCCTCGGGTTTATGGTTGTGATTTCACCGCTTTACTTCCTTACCAAAAAGAATGCCAACCAACCCAATAAAGCTGAAGCTTAAGATAGAGGAAATAACCATGCTTATATCGACACCGATAACTATGATTGATGACATATTAGTTAGTGATGCCGTAACTTGGCGAAGAGATTTACATCAAATCCCAGAACTACGTTTCGATTTGTACAAAACACAGCTGTACTTAACCAACTTGCTTGATACATGGAAGGTTCATTACGAGCTTGGTTATGGTACGACGGGAGTTGTTGTAACCATTAAAGGTAAAGCCCCTGGCAAAACAATCGCATTTCGTTGTGATATGGATGCGTTGCCGATGAATGATGACTCTGGTATGGCATGGGGCTCTAAACATCAAGGTATTGCTCACTCTTGCGGTCACGATGGCCATATGGCCATAACGCTTGCAGCGATATCGTATTTAGCGAAAAACAATGATTTTGATGGTGCGGTAAAGTTTATTTTCCAGCCTAACGAAGAAACAGGGCAGGGTGCTAAGGCCATGATGAAAGATGGCTTGTATGAGTCGCATTCTTACACTGAACTGTATGGCTTTCACAATATGCCGAGGCTAGAAGATAGAACGCTACAGGTTCGTTATGGTGCAACCACAGGTGCTGGCGAGTGTTACACGCTATCAATCGTGGGCCGGAGTGGTCACAGTTCAGTCCCTCACAAGTGCATTAACCCGATAAATGTAGCAAGTGAAATACTCACTGGGTGGGATACGATTACTCGCGAAATAGAGGGTAAAGAGTTGGCCGTGATAGCAACGTGTAAGCTCAATGCGGGCACGACAATGAACGGGATACCACAAATGGCATTGGCTGGTGGCACCATGCGTTACTTTGAGTCTCACATTGCAGATTACATGCGCGAGAGAATGCACTCAATAGCCAAAGAGGTATGTGATAAATACGCCGCTACCTACGATCTTCTATTTGAGGTTCTTTGCCCTGCGACAGTTAACACTGTCGAACATACCAACACAGTTATAGAGTGCGGTAAGCGTATTTACGGTGAAGGAAACGTCGTTGATGATGTGCCAGCCTCGCCTGGAGGTGAAGATATGCAATTTTTCGTCACTAATAAAGTGAAAGGCGTTTGTTGGTTCATGATCGGAACCAAAGGGACAAATCTTCATACTTCAAGTTTTGATTTTGACGATACAAGCATTCAAAGTGCAGCATCGATGCTTGTGAATATTACCTACCAACGACTTTCTTACTAATCGAAGTCCTCAATGATATTGAGAGGGCTCATATAGGGTTGACTGTTAACGGCGAATGTAACGCCTTTGCAAGAAAGATATTGCAGCCTCTGTGAGCCTTAAGAATCTTACGAATACTATTAATAATTTAGCTATTAAGACGGTTTGATAGTATTCACTGATCTGGATGATCCAATGACTTTTTCACGTACTACACCACTGATTCTATTCTTTGCTGTAATGATACTCCTAGCTCGTCATAGCTACGCTAGCTCAGTGCAGGAAGGCGTTCATTATAATACTCTACCGACACCGATTCATACAGGATCAGATAGCTCACGGATTGTTAAATATTTCTCTCTAAGCTGCCCACCTTGTAAGCAGATGAGTAAGTTTTTGCCGCCATTAGAAGACTCAACAGGAACAAGGGTTGATAAAAAACATGTTGTTTTTAATACCAGTACGAGGCAAGCGGCTTACTTATATTACAGTGCAAAAGAGCAAACTAGCTCACCAGTTAATTTGTCGTTCATGGCTGAATTATTCGATGCAGTACAAACGGAAAATACTGATGCAGAGAGGTTAACAACGCTATACAAAAGCTATGGGTTACAGGCACCTGGTAAGCTTAACAATACTCAAATGCAAAGTGTATCGAACCAGATTGAACAGATTGAATCAATTATGAAAGTGTCGAGTATTTCCGCCATACCGGCGTTTGTTGTCGATGGAAAGTACCTAATAAACTTAGAGGGACATGGTGGCCTTCAGGGGTTAGTGAATACAATGAACTACCTTCTAACGTTATCAGAACCGACAATCTAACCATTAGGGAATGTATCAACGACAGTCACCTATTTTGTTGGCTGTTGTTTGTTTGACTAATGGCACTTAACCTCTACCGCTGTCACTATTTCGTCATCTATATCCTATGAAAGTTACATAAACAATATTTATGATTCACCTCGAGTTGCACAGCTGTGCAAAAGAATATTACGAGGTGTATTTTGAACTCTTTGTCCAATGGGGCCATCGGCTCTTCGCCATCATCACGCTGGTTAGCCTTGAGATATAAGGTCCAGTTAGTCATCCAAACGCCAACCACACTGATAGGGTTGGTGCTAGCTGCTATCTTTGCCTATTTCATTGCCGTACCCGTTTTATCGCTACTGCTTGATGCTGTGCAGGTACAGTTTGGTGATGAACGCCGTATCGGTGAAATGACGGGGGAATGGACGGATTACTACCTGAATCGCACGTTGCTGTCGCCAATTTCACAATCTCTTTTTTGGCAGCCGCTATCTCATACTTTACGTGTCGCTGTGGGCGTTATTGTTATCTCTCTAACCCTTGGTAGTGTTCTTGCTTGGTTGGTCAGTCGCAGTGATATGTTTGGTAAAAAATGGTTTGCCACCGCATTGATTGTTCCTTACATGTTGCCAGCCTGGACGTTTGCTATGGCGTGGACAACCATATTTAAAAACCGCTCAACAGGTGGTCAGCAAGGTTGGTTGGAAAACCTTGGTATTCAACCGCCAGATTGGCTTGCCTATGGCGAAATGCCAATCATCATTATTCTATCCCTGAACTATATTCCGTTTGTTATTTTGCTACTGGGTAACGCACTGCGTTCGTTCGATTCCCAGCTTGAAGATTCTGCCCGCATTTTGGGGGCGAGAAGCCGGACGATTACTTTCAAAATCATTTTGCCACTTATGCTACCCGCTCTAGTGTCTGCGTGCGTGTTGATTTTTGCCAAGGTGCTGGGTGAGTTTGGTGTGTCTTATATTCTCGGTTTACCCGTGAATTACGAAGTACTTTCGACATCGCTATATCGAAGTCTTGAATCACGCCAATCGGGTGTTGCTGCAGTATTAGCAGGTGCCATTATGTTCTTTGGCATTATTTCGCTACTTATCGATGCATTACTGCTTAAAGAAGCAAAAAAGTTTGTCACAGTGGGCAGCAAAGGCGTTATGCATCGAAGCAGCCCGCTAGGAAAGTGGCGTTTACCTGCTTCGTCGCTTGCTGCTGTTGTATTTATCGTTTCTGTCGCGATGCCGATTTTGGTTCTCGCCCTATCAACGGTGATGCGTATTCCGGGCGATTTCTCTTTGAATAACTTTACGTTCGATTTCTGGATTGGTTCTGGTTTGGCAACCATTGCTGAAAGCAACGGTGTATTGCTGAGTAGCAACCTGTGGAGTGCGATGTGGAATACGTTATGGATTGTCGGTATTGCCTCAGTGTGCTCTGGTTTACTTGGCTTGATGGTTGGTTATGTTGTCGTACGTAGTCCATTGAAATTACTGGGTTCGATGCTACGTCATATTACCTTCTTCCCATACCTTGTCCCGGGAGTCGCGTTTGCTGCGGCTTACCTCTCGTTATTTGCCATTCCGCGCGGCCCTATGCCAGCACTCTATGGCACTGTCACTTTGCTAATACTAGCGTTGATTGCCGATGAGATGCCCTATGCCTCACGTGCTGGGATCTCAGCCATGATGCAGTTAGGTAAAGATCCGGAAGAAGCAGCACAAATGGCTGGTGCGGGGTGGTTTACTCGTATGCGTCATGTGGTGATGCCAATCCAGAAAGGATCGCTGGTGACGGGGATATTACTGCCGTTTATATCTGGCATTAACGGTTTAAGCCTGTTCGTTATCCTTGCCGTGCCATCAACCGATGTATTGACCACGTACGCGTTAAGGCTGATTGATTACAACTACACGCAAGCGGCCAATGCCGTCGTACTCATTATTTGTTTGATTGCCTTTGTTGGCACATATGTCACCCAAAAACTGACTAAGACTAACCTCGCAGAAGGACTAGGAAGCTAATGCCAAATATTCAACTACACGATGTCTGCAAACAATACGAAAAAAGTGAAGGGCAGGCGGTTAGCGGCCTAGATTTGGAGATTAATGAAGGGGAGTTCATGTGCCTGCTTGGGCCATCTGGTTGCGGTAAAACCACGACTTTACGCATGATTGCCGGATTAGAGAATGTTTCTGATGGCAAGATCATGCTGGGTGAAACCGTGGTTGACTCCCAGCAAGACGGTGTGTTTCTTCCGCCTGAAAAACGTAACTTGGGTTTAGTATTCCAAAGCTATGCATTGTGGCCGCACCTAACGGTTGAAAAGAATATCGACTTTGGTTTGAAGTTACGAAAAGTAAGCAAGGCCGAACGCGCGAAAACGATCCAGTCGGTGATGGAAACATTAGGGATTGATAAATATCGCTCTCGCTACCCATCACAGCTTTCTGGTGGTCAACAGCAGCGGGTCGCTCTGGCACGTATGCTGGCAGTGCAGCCCGACATCTTGCTGATGGATGAGCCGCTATCGAACCTTGATGCGCGTTTGCGCTTGGAAATGCGTACTGAACTTAAGCGTATCCATAGTACGTATAACACCACCATTGTATTTGTTACTCACGATCAATGGGAAGCCATGGCACTGGCGACCAAGATAGCAGTAATGAAAGATGGCGAACTACAGCAGGTTGGCACGCCGAATGATATTTATGAGCGGCCAGCGAACCGTTTTGTCGCTGAGTTTGTCGGCACACCACCGATCAATATCATTGAATTGGATGACCCCTCTCTCTGCAGCGAGATTGTAAAGCAATATGTCGAGAACTTGCTGGGTACCGTTAAACAAGGCTGGTCTATTGGTATACGACCAGAGCGAATGAAGGTTGCAGAAACACCAGAAAACGGTACAGGCGCTTGCTTGACCTTGCACTCTAGACTGGAAAGCATTTTGCCGACAGGTGGTAGCTGGATTTTGGAATTCAGTGTTGCTGATCAGCGTTTCCACGTAAATACCCAAGTGCCACCATGCTTCACAGAAGGTCAGTCT
Organism: Photobacterium minamisatsumaniensis; assembly: GCF_050336695.1. Classification (NCBI taxonomy): domain Bacteria; kingdom Pseudomonadati; phylum Pseudomonadota; class Gammaproteobacteria; order Vibrionales; family Vibrionaceae; genus Photobacterium; species Photobacterium minamisatsumaniensis. The sequence continues at coordinate 28,139 of NZ_JAKJSI010000055.1, forward strand.
TTATCGTTAATGATTAAGCCAGAAGATCTACATATCTTTAACGGTGAAGGGCTGCGCGTTGATTCCGCAACATTAAACAACACCATACATAGTCAAACACAACATCTTTAATCTGATTCGTTAGGAGCAATATTGTGAAAAGGAATATGTTGAAGGCAACAACGTTGGCAGCCGTTATGGCGTTAACGTTATCTGGAGCCGCAATGGCGTCAACAACGGATGCATTTGATTTAGATGCGCTAATTGAAGCTGCGCGTAACGAAGCACCAATTACGGTGTATGCCCCTTCAGGAAAAATTGTACAAACTGCTGAGAACTTCACTGAAAAATACGGTGTTGAAGCTGTTGGTAACAAGGTAAGTGGCTCAGCTCAAGTCGAAATGATGATCCGTGAATATCGTGCAAGCAATATTCGTGGTGATGTTGTGATCACAGGGGATGCTTCAGCAACCATGGCACAGCTAATGCCGATGAATGTTGTCGAAACTTGGGTATCGCCAGTCATTGCTAATGACATACCTGAGATTGCGAAAGATCCACTGGTTGTATATGGCGATCCTGCGGTATGGACTTACAACTCCGAAGTTTATGACACATGCCCGGTGTCGAACATTTGGCAGCTGACCGATGATAATTGGAAGCGAAAAGTCGCACTTCCTGATCCGCTCAATAATGCGAGATTCTTAGATTGGTTCAACCAGATTGAAGCCCACCATGATGATGCAATGGCGGCAGCTTATGAAGCCCATTATGGTAAGCCACTTGTAAGTGAAGAACGTTCTGCAACTCACGCTTGGGTGAAGGCGTTGGCACAAAACTCACCGCTACCAACGGACTCAGGTTCAGCAGCAGGAGACGCAGTTGGTGCTCCAGGCCAAACAGACCCATTCATGGGTTTAATGTCGACGGCGAAATACCGTGATGTAGCAAGTGGCAAAGTACACTTAGGTATTTGTGAAGGCATGGTACCGTTTGCTGGTTGGTCAACACCAAGTTACGGCGTGATATCGACCAAAACGAAAAGCCCGAATGCTGCGAAGTTGTTCCTGCACTTCTTGATGACTGAAGAAGGGATCAGTAACCAAACTATCGACGGTAAAGTCTCTGGTAACCTAGCCATTTCCCCACACCCGAAAGAAGCCTCTGGCGTACAGAAAATCTACAAGCAGGTATTGCAGTACGATGCATCAACAGGCTTAGACGATTTTGACAACCGTCAAGACTGGGCTGATCTATGGCGTATCCACTTCACGCGCTAGTGTTATCACCGGAGTCATATTTTTATTTACTAATGCCAGCCATTGCTGGTGTTAGTTCACCTTATTGAAGAATGATATGTCCCAAGAATTAAAGTTATCACCACTAAATCTTAGTGAGCGTCTCGAAGCCGGGACCGCCATTATTAAAGACGTTGGCGCAATAGCGCGTGAGGCATTTATTGCTATGACGCCGGAAAAAATTGCGTTTAAAGGCCCGCAAGATTTTTTAACTGAARCTGATATTACCGTCGAAGCATTATTGCGTGATCGGCTAAATCAGGCTTTCCCTGATGACGCAGTATATGGAGAAGAAACAGGGGGCGAGATCAAAGCCAATACTTGGATTTTGGATCCAATTGATGGCACCGCAAATTTTGCCAGAGGGATACCTCATTTCTGTATTGTTATCGCGTTTGTTAGCGAGGGTGAGACTCAGCTCGGTCTGATTTTCGACCCGATTCATGATGAACTGTTTGTTGCGCAGAAAGGACAAGGGGCAACAATGAATGGCAGGGCCATAGGTGTGGCAAAAACCGATTCATTCGAGGCCGCCAATTTAGAGCTTGGTTGGAATCAACGAGCTTCTCAGGATAAGTATTTTTCAACACTGCAAGGGTTAATTGAGCTTGGCGGTAATGTTCGTAGAAGCGCATGCGGAGCATTGGCATTAGCGTATGTCGCCATTGGGCGAACCGACGGTTATGTTGAATTACATATGAACCCATGGGATTGCTTAGCGGGTTTGTTACTGGTTAATGAAGCTGGTGGCGTGGTGAATAATTTTACGGCTATGGATGATTGGCATAACGGTGGGCCAGTCTTGGCAGCGACGCCAGCATTATCGATAGCCATTGCAAGAAATGCATCCATTTCAATTGATTAATATCGTCTATAGTACAAGGATTTAAAATGAAAATAGCGCCAGTATACGAACGCGCCCCAGCACACTTGGTTGCCACTAATATCGGCCCTGAAGGCCAGAGCTTGTACCTTGGTGGATATGATTCAGCGCGAGATCGCGGGCTTCATCGTGAATTTGGGATCACCACTCTCGTGAATTGTGCAGTTAACCTCGATATTAATTATGTTAATGACCCATACCTAGAAGAAGAGGGCGAGAAACTAGCAGGCGGAAGCGGTGTGATTCGTACCTATAAAATGGGCTTAATTGATGGTCCGGGTAATCCGCATCAAATGATCCTTGCTGGGTATTATTTACTGCACGGCGCATTTACTCAACAGCTGCCGGATAAACCAAGTTATCCGCATCGCGAACGCGGTAATGTGTTGATTCATTGCCGTGGTGGTCGTAGCCGCTCTGTCGCGATAGCCTCGTTGTATATGCACCGTCAGCAACCACTACAATACCCCACCTTACAGTCGGCGATAGATGCAGTGCGTGAGCGCCGTGATCTAAGGCCTGACGAATGGTTTGAAACCCCGAAGCCAAGCTTAATTGAAGCAATTGAGAAGGCCAATACCATGTTAGATTTGCTTGAAGAGCACGGTTTTGCTTAAGCTACTAACTCGTACAAAATAGACTTGTCCCGTCCTAAAATACGTTGACGGTTTATTTTTAAGCCAGCATGTAACCCATGCTGGCTTTTTAGCACATCAACGTTAGTTGAGAATTAGCGTGTTGTTGCTCGTAAAATAGGTTCTAGGGTGTAGAGGTAGTCAGATTTAGATACTGTAGCCGCTGCCTGCAGCCGTCCTATAATGTGCTCTGTGATTTGGGTTATCGGCTGTTTAAATGTTGTAAGTTGATAACTGCTCCAGCTTGCCTGTTCAATATCATCAAAACCAATGACTACTATATCGTCAGGAATATGGATATCGCGCTTTTTGAGTCCATCGACAAAACCGCATGCTAACAGGTCAGTGACACAGAATACCCCGTCAGGCTGATTTTTTAATTGCTCCGCCATATAGCTTCCTGATTGGTAGGAAGTATCACCATGACGGATTACATCAACACTGAGACCAGCCTTGTTAGCCGCAGCAATAAAGCCTTGTTCTCGTGCCATCAAACCCGATGACCCAACATTAGAGTTCACGACGGCGACATGTTGGCAGCCTTGCTCAATCAATATATGCAGTGCCTGTTGCGCTGCGGTGAAGTTATCAAGCCGAATGTTGTCGGCGTTGGGGTGGGCATCGTGGCGGTTGACCAAAATTACCCGCTGTCCATTCGTTATGCATTTGTCTATCAATTCTTTCGGTGGTTGGCCTGACAGGATAATAGAGGCTTCGGCGCGGAAGTTTAGCGTTTGGTTTAAGGCGGCAGTGACGCTGTTTTTATCGCCTTTGGTGTTTATCACCATGGCGACCTTGTTTATCTGTTGGAGTTGGCGAGTCAGGGTGTCGATAAAACTCGCTTGGAACGGGGTGCTGATATCCGTTGTGATCAAGCTGACAATATTACTGGTGTCATGTAATCCACGTGCGAGATGGTTAACGTGATAACCGAGCTGCTTGGCTGCAGCCAGTACCTTTTCGCGAGTTTTGGGTGAGACACTTGCGCCCTCTGTGAAGGTACGTGAAACCGCAGAGCGAGAAACACCGGCAAGATCGGCGACCTGTTGAGCACTGACAAAACGCTTGTCCGAAGCTGTCATAACGGCTTGAGTATCCATGCAAAAACCAAACTAATTGATAGGCAATTATATGCCATTCAATCTACCGGTGCGATAAATTTCAAAGCCAGAGAGTGGTAAATTAATTAATGTAAATTAACGCGTTTTCACTTTAACCAGCCCATTTTTTGAGTATCTTGTTACCCATAAATGAACAGTGTTTTTAATGGAGTGGCAAGATGATTAAAAAGTGCTTAGCGATAACGATGGGATTAATGTTAGCAACCACAGCTTATGCGAATGAGATTGAACATTTCGTTGGCTTTGGTACAAGTGACGGTATGAGCCATAATGCCGATTTTCAATTCGAGCCTAACTTCCGTGCTGGTGCGGTGCTAAATGATAATCACCGAGTTACAGGTACTTATGCTTATGCAACCGACTCAAGAGTAACGAATTTCTTTGTGTCTTATGACTATATGGTGAACCTATCAGATACTAGTAACTGGCAGTGGTTAATTGGTGCCAGTGGTGGCCATGAATTTATTAGTCATGGTGATAACGACTGGACTTTGGGTGTTCAGACAGGAATGCGTTATGGCTTTAATGAGCGTTTTACGGGGGAGGTTGGTTACCGAGTCATAGATACATGGGATAACTGGCAAGAGCGTAATATGTCACAGCTAGACTCATTCTATATCGTGCTTGATTATAAGCTGTAGCGTAATTAGCGGTTTGATAAATAGAACAATGAAGCTCTAAGGCCTCATTGTTCTTTGTTGAAAGCTTATTGGTTAGCGCGATTCATCATCAAACTGCTTGATTAGTACTGATGTGTCAGCACGCTGGTAGCCGCGTTTTTGCAGCTCGGCGTATTTCGCATCGACTTGTTTAGCCAGTTGTAAATCAACACCTAGCTTATCGGCAGCATCAAAACAAATACCTAAATCTTTACGCATCCAGTCAATAGCAAAACCGAAATCAAATTCGTTTTTCGCCATCGTTGCAGCGCGATTTTCCAGCTGCCATGATCCAGCAGCACCGTGCTTAAGTACCTCTGTCATTTTTTCGATATCAAGGCCTGATGACTGCGCTAATGTGATCGCCTCTGAGAGACCTTGCAAGATACCGGCAATACAAACTTGGTTTGCCATCTTGGTAACTTGTCCATAGCCGACATCACCCATTAGGGTTGTCGCCTTAGCAAAGCAGTCAATGACAGGTTTTGCGAGGTCAAATACGGTCTGCTCGCCACCCACCATAACGGTTAAGCAACCATTTACAGCACCAGCTTCTCCACCAGATACTGGGGCATCAAGAAAATGAATGTTTTTTTCAGCTGCTATAGCTGCGATTTCTCGCGCAACCTCGGCAGAAGCGGTGGTGTTATCGATGAGGGTGGCACCAGATTTGGCGGTTGTAAGAATTCCATTATCACCGCAGTACACTTGGCGAAGGTCGTCATCATTACCCACACAGCTAAAAATAAAGTCAGCGTCTTTTGCGGCTTCTGCCGGTGTCAGGGCTACTTTACCTGTGTATGTCTCTGCCCATAGCTCTGCTTTTGCGGTCGTACGGTTATAAACGGTGACCTGATGCCCTGCATTGGCAAGGTGCCCAGCCATAGGGAAGCCCATTGTGCCAAGTCCAATAAATGCGATGTTTGTAGTAGTCATTTTGTTGCTTCCCTGTGTCATTTTGCTGAATAGGGGACTATATCGACCACGCTGATGATATACAACGGAAAATCTACAAATGTGAATATGAATAGATTTCATGTTTATAGATTGTTATCAAAAGTGTATTTGATTGGGTGGATATTGATTGGTGACAATAATCTCTTGTCTATGAATATTTTCAGCATTATTATGCTCAGGTTATCACTAATTGGCTGAGATTATATTGCTTTCATTTCTTCGGGTTTTACTAATGGTGTTGAGTGTCGGAATGGTGTGGTCGAGCCACGCTGCGACTGATCTCGCCCATAATAATCCCCATACAGATATAAAAGCAGCTGCGTATACTCAGTTTTCTCCTTCCGTGGTTTCACAACATATTGCTGAGTCGTCATCGTTTGATCGGTTCTTTAGTGCTTCCCACAATGGTGCACTAGAACGTCATAATACCGATGAAGAATTGCAGCGGGCGCTCTATGAAAGCTCTCTTGATCTGGACAGTCTTTCTCAGGTTGAAAAAAATACGAAACAGCACTCCAGTGATGGTCGCCACTTAGATCTAGGTCTAACGACGTCTTCACGTATGGCATACTTTGCTCGTACAGGCTCTGATGAACGTGAGCCGCTGTATCAGTTAGCTATAGAGTTGCCGATAGAGCCAGCACCAAGTCTGGTGAAAGGCTATCGTATCGACTTTGCACAAAGTCATGACTGGACCCTGCAAACCCCTGCATCTTCTAGCCGAATTAGCGGTTGGAAAGAAAGTAATCTCATCTATACCATCTACCATCACCGTTTATCTTTCGCATAACCCATTCGGGTAATTCACGATTTTAGCCAGCGCATGAATGCGTTTTGGCATATTAAATTCCTGTAGGTTGTACCGAGCCGATTTTTAGGTTTGTGCAAGCTATGGCCGAATTACTGAGTATACAACTTAAGCTATTGATTAATGATTGATAATCAAAGCTGTTAGTTAGTATGCCCTCACTTGCGGTTTGCGAGTGAATAAATGGCGAAAGATATGAAAAGACAAACTAACCAACGTTTAATAAACCACTATCCCGCGTGGAAATATGTGGTGCTTGCTGTCACTGTTATCGTAATGATGCTCAGTGCTATTCCAACGTGGTATGGCGAAAATGCAGCCGTACAAATTTCATCAAAACCATCAGAACAGCCTGATATTATTGCAATCCAAAAAGCATTAACGGCACAGGATATTGTAGTAAAGCGTATAGATCAGTCCGATAGCAATACAATTGTTGTGCTACAAAATGAAGCGCAACAAGCAAAAGCTAAGTCAGTACTTGCAAACTTAGATGGCGCTGATATCTCGGAATCTCAGATTGCCTTATCACTGTCACCGGCAGCACCACAATGGCTAACTAAAATGGGGTTTGAGCCAATCAAACTCGGGTTAGATTTACGCGGCGGAGTGCAGTTTTTACTCGATGTCGATGTCAATCAGGTCTACACCGCTCAAGGTGCACAACTTCAGGATAGTTTACGACAGCACTTCCGTGAGCAAGGCGTGCGAAGCGTACGTTTCACTGATGCACATGCTGGTGAAGTTTCGGTTCGACTACCAAACTCTGAAGCCAATAGCATTGCACGTAGTTTTCTTCGGAATGAATACCCACAATGGCAGGCAACCAATGGGAGTGGTAACGGGTTAGTTATTACTCTGAAGCAAGACGAGAAAGCGACCTTACGTAACCTGACTGTTCAGCAAAATCTACAGATCATGCGTAGCCGAATTGAAGAGCTTGGGATCACAGAGGCATTAGTTCAACGCCAAGGTGAGCATCGTATTCGTATCGAGTTACCAGGTGTCCAAGACCCTGCAGCAGCCAAAAATGTCATTGGTGCAACAGCGAGTCTTGCGTTTTACCCCGTAAAAGAGCTTGGCACGGGTAGTACAATGATTCTGCCTGATGAAGATGGGCGAGAAGTACGCGTTGCTCGCAAGCCTATTCTTGGCGGTGATCATATTGTCGATGCCCGTGCTAGCTTTGGTGAAATGGGAACTCCAGAGGTTAACATTACACTCGACAGCGCTGGTGGCCGAGTAATGTCAGATTTCTCTCGCCAGAATATTGGTAAGCCAATGGCAACGGCTTTCAGCGAATATAGCCGAGATGAACAAGGTAATTCAGTTCAAGACAGTAAAATTATCAGTGTTGCCACTATTCAGAGCCAGTTGGGTAATCGCTTTAGGATCACAGGGGCGGGATCGCTTCAGGATGCCCAAGAGTTAGCACTGTTACTACGTGCAGGTTCATTGACCGCGCCAGTGACGATTGTTGAAGAGCGAACGATTGGTCCAACGTTAGGGGCTGAGAATATTCAAAATGGCTTTGCGGCACTGGCATTGGGCTTAGGTATGACGCTGGTCTTTATGGCACTGTGGTATCGCCGCTTAGGTTGGGTTGCAAACATCGCTTTGGTGACCAATATGGTCATGCTGTTTGGCTTATTAGCGATGATCCCTGGTGCCGTGCTCACGTTGCCGGGTATTGCCGGATTGGTTTTGACGGTCGGTATGGCTGTTGATACGAATGTACTAATTTTTGAACGTATCCGCGACAAACTTAAAGAAGGACGAAGCTTAGCTCAGGCCATTGATCGCGGCTTCAGCAGTGCTTTTAGTACTATTTTTGATGCGAACTTCACCACTATGATCACCGCTGTTGTTCTTTATGCCATTGGTAACGGCCCGATCCAAGGGTTTGCTATGACATTAGGATTAGGGCTGTTAACGAGTATGTTTACCGGTATTTTTGCCTCTCGCGCCATTATCAATTTGGTGTGGGGACGTGATGCACGACGTGAAGTGAGGATTTAAGTATGTTGATTACAATGAAAAACGCGACTAAATGGCGTCACGGCACCAGCATTATTTCGGTGATTGTGTTATTGCTTTCGATTTTTACCATAGGCTTTAAGGGCCTAAACTGGGGGCTTGATTTCACCGGTGGTATTGTTACAGAAGTTCAGCTCGATAGCTCGATAAACGCTCAAACCCTCGAGAATGTGCTTGATGAAGCAATGGGACAAGATGTTAATGTCATAACAGCAGGTGAGTCTGGACGTTGGGTCTTGCGTTATGCTATTCCAGAGCAAGGTGAAGCACCAAACGTAGGGGATATTCTTCATACAGTGTCACCCGATGTGCAAGTGCTGAATACGAGTATAGTAGGACCTCAAGTCGGCCAAGAGTTAGCAGAGCAAGGTGGCTTGGCGCTACTTATCGCTATTCTGTGTATTTTGGGTTATCTCAGCTTTCGATTTGAATGGCGGCTGGCCTCTGGCTCGGTATTTGCCTTAGCGCATGATGTTATTTTTGTGTTGGGGTTCTTTGCCGCTACACAGATGGAGTTTAACCTGACAGTGCTTGCTGCGGTGTTGGCTGTTTTGGGTTATTCACTCAATGACTCAATCATTATCGCCGATCGTATTCGTGAGGTATTAATATCAAATCCGAATAAGCCAATTGACCAAGTAAACAATGAAGCAATTGCAGCGACGATTTCTCGTACTTTAGTGACCTCGGGTACAACGCTAATGACTGTTGGCGCGTTATGGTGGTTAGGAGGCGGTGCGTTGGCAGGTTTCGCGATTGCGTTATTTATCGGGATTTTAGCCGGCACTTGGTCATCGGTGTCTGTGGGAACGGCGCTGCCGGAGTTGTTTGGGTTAAAAGCTGAACATTATATGAAAGCCCCTGTTACCGACGAGCCGTAATTGAAATGTGAGAAAGGAAAGGTCGCTTAGGCGGCCTTTTTTGCTTCTGAGCTTAGATTTGAGTTTTGCAACAAGTGCAGAATAGTTTGCGAAATGCGAATAATAAAGCATAAAGGTAAGCGTTTAGATGACAAATCAGTTGCTATGCTAGTGAGTGCATTTGTTATTGATAGATAAGTTATCGAAAATAGGACAGTTTTATTTATGTCCTTTTTTGTTTGTAGGTTTAGGCATTGATATTGCTTTTATTAGTCATAGGTTGGCCATGCATCTGGTTAACTCATTGACCAATAAAAAGAGGCGGCATTATGTATGACACAGAAATGAAGCTAAACCAACAAATTGTACAATTTATCGATAATCAACTTCACGCACTTACGCCGTCTGAAACAGTGCCTGAAGAGCGGTCTGTATTATCCGGTGTGAGTAATCGTTCTGCATTATTGCTCGCTATGCTGACGTCTCTCAACCAGTACCTTTCAGGTTTGAAGGCGATAAACTGTTTATTACAACGTGGTTTTGTTTCTCAGACTCGTGGGCTTTTCCAAACATTAGGCGATGATTACGAAGACATCATTTTTCTTAGTTTGCCTATGGAAGATGGTAAAATGAGTACCTTACACCGTCATTACTTGGCGGATAGCCAAACAGGAGAGTGCCCTACTTGTTACAGCCCATTGTCACGATGTGAAATGCGCAGCATGATCCGTAATGCGAAACACATAAATCATAATGTCTTTCAGCTTTTTCCGAAAAAACAGGCTTTGCAAGTCTTGCGCCCACACGGTGGTAAATCATGCTCGATTGAAGTGGTTATTGAATTGCATAAACACTTCGCCCATAAAGCCATCTTGCTTACCGTGCTGACAGCGAAAGTGGCACAGAAAGAAAACATAATGCGTGCGTGTTTGAATTACCGAGCCCATTTAGAAATGATTGACCCAACTGCGGCAGAATCTTCACATTTGCTATCTTCTCATCATAGCCGAATTAAAAACTATCCAAATATTGCCACAAAAGTTGCTGTATCACTTTAATGATATCGTCCATTTTCAGTTTTGAATAACTGTGTTAACGTCTAAGAAAACCAACCAAATCTAACAGATGTGCTTTTCTTATAGGTCAGCACGTTAGTTCAAAAGGATGTTAGGACGAGCATGGGCAAGAAAGCACTAGATACTAAAATAGTCACCGCAGGTCGTGGAAAAAAATGGACTCAATCATTGGTTAACCCGCCAGTGAGTAGGGCGTCTACCATTGTATTTGATTCGGTTGAAGAGATGAAACACGCCACCGCCAATCGTGCCAACAAGGCATTATTTTATGGGCGCCGTGGTACTAATACGCATTTTGCATTCCAAGATGCCATGGTTGAGCTAGAAGGCGGTGTAGGCTGTGCACTGTATCCTTGTGGAACGGCAGCTATTAGCAATGCGATTTTGTCATTTGTCAAAACAGGCGACCACGTCTTAATGGTAGACGCAGCTTATGAGCCAACCCGTGATTTTTGTGACAAAATCCTTGTTAATATGGGCGTTGAAACGACCTATTACGACCCAATGATCGGTGAAGGTATTCGCGATCTTATTCGCCCTAATACGACGGTACTGTTTCTAGAGTCACCATGCTCAATTACTATGGAAGTACAAGACGTTCCGACATTATCTCGTATTGCCCATGAGCACGATCTTGTGGTGATGCTAGATAATACTTGGGCTTCCCCTGTTAATTTCCAACCCTTTGAACACGGCGTTGATATCTCGATTCAAGCCGCGACGAAATATATCGTAGGCCACTCTGATGTCATGCTCGGTACTGCAGTGGCTAATGAACGCTGCTGGGATCAGCTGCGTGAAAATAGTTATCTTATGGGGCAATGTACGTCGCCAGATGATGTTTTCCTTGCAATGCGTGGGCTTCGCACGTTAGGTGTCCGTCTGAAACAGCATGAAAAAAATAGCCTAAAAGTAGCTGAGTGGTTAATGGGTCGAGAAGAAGTTGATCATGTTCGCCACCCTGCGTTTGAAACGTGCGAAGGGCATGAATTCTATAAACGTGATTTTAAAGGTTGTAATGGTTTATTTTCAGTTGTTTTAAATTGCGGAAATACCGAAGCACTAACAGCGTTACTTGATGGTATGGAGCATTTCAGCATGGGGTATTCATGGGGCGGCTTTGAAAGCTTGATCCTTGCGAATGAAAATATTAACTCAATACGAACAGCGAAAAAGAAAGATTTTGCTGGGCCCTTGCTCCGTTTACACATAGGGCTAGAAGATACCGATGATCTGATCCGTGATTTGGAACAAGGCTTTGCCCGCTTTAATGCAGTGCTTGCCAGTAGTTAGAGATAGTCAGGGCAATCAATACTGGTTGCCCTTTTTTATAACCTAGCAGTGGTTATGTTTGGTTCACTTCACCGATTTCATGGCCTAGCTGATTCAAGAACCCTTTCATATACTCGGTACGTTGACGAGCCTCTTGCTTTGCCGCTTCTGTATTCATGGTTTTCTCTAATTGAAATAATTTGATATAGAAGTGATCGAGGCAAAATGCTTTGTCATTACGCTCCCGAGAATGACCAAAAGGGTCGGCTGTGCTGTATAGCGCGGAGTTAAAACTGGTGCTGACTTGTATGCAGCGTGCAATGCCGATAGCACCCAACGCATCTATACGGTCGGCATCTTGAACGATGGCCGCTTCGAGGGTACGTACCGGAATATTTGCGCTGAAGCTGTGGGCTTCAATGGCGTGGACAATACCAGCATAGTATTGCACCGGATAATCGATTGATGAAAGAAATGCCAGTGCTTTTTCTGCCGCGAGCGAAGACGCTTTATGTCGGTTTGGGTGGTTCTTGGCCAGGGTGACGCAATCATGTAACCATGCAGCCGGAATGATAACCGCTAATTCGGCTTTTTCATGATGAGCGAACTGCTTAGCGGCGGTAACAACCCGCTTGATATGTGAGAGGTCATGAGCTGGATCGGTAATCGACAGTTCACTGATAAACGTCTGTAGTTGGTTTTCTAATTGAGATAATACTAACTCTGTCATCATTTGCTTCGTATGAAATCACGTCATTGACTATTCTTTAGGTAAACAATACTAAAGGGTATACGATGAGAAAGACATGGTATTGGGCTGGAATGATTATCTTTCCTATAGCCTTAACGGGCTGTACAAGTAGTAATATTGAAAATTATCAGCTATTTCCTGATGAATACGTCAGTGATGTTAAATATGACAGTATCTATCATTATGGTTATAACCAAGGTTGCGAGAGTGCTTTAAATCTTCTGGGTCTTGCGGATATGGATTATCGTAAAGACGATACATTAGATATGAGTGATACGCGTTTTAATGAAGGGTGGGAAGCGGGTAATCAAGCTTGTACGTCTGGACGAACGATTATGCCTACGTCGAAGATACTCGCATCACAACAAAATTGAAGTATCGTTGAGCTCGCATTGTTTACCTATAAAAAAACAGACCCTGAGGTCTGTTTTTGATTGCAAATTTGAATGCTGATAAAAAATAACCTAGCCTAGATTGTTTCTTAATCGTTCTTGTTAGCGTTCTACATTTGCTGCAATTTACGCATTTGGTCGAGTCAGAGAATGTACTTTTCCATCCTGAAATGAAACAGGCACAACGGCGTGAACTTCAGGTAGCAAGAGAAAAGCATCATCTTTGCTACTGTCCATTTCAACAACAACTTGAAGATAATCACCGAGCGCTTTTTTAAGGCTTGGTGTACGAACTTTCTTACCTTGTTTGCCAAACTGACTATATTGACCTTTACTGGAGTAAACCCAAACCTTGAACGGGTCGCCTCCATTTTCTAACTGCTCGATAAAATCGGCTATGTGTCTCATAAAAGTCCTTTTATGTAAAATCAATATCTTTGTATTGATTAATCCATTATGGAAGGAAGACGATAATTTTCAATTTGAATCACCGTTCCTTCTGTTAGTAATGTGACATGTGTTGCAAATACTTGCAATTTAAATACGAAAATTTGCCCAAAAAAGTAGGCAAAGGAAAAGTAGCGTTCGTTACCAATTCCCTTTGTACAAACGACTCATACTAGCGTTAATAGCACACTAATTTGTCTGAGGAATAAATTCAAGTATCGGTACGTGTTCAGAGTATATTATGAGAGGCTGATCGTGAAATTTCATTATATAATTCCATGGTTTAGGGTTCTGCCATTATAAAACTTCAATATGAGCGGTGTTGCTATGTGTCATGGTTGCTATTGGGTGTCCATAATATTAAATAAAGGGTGAAATAGATGGAAAAGAGTGAATGCGCGTGGGCGATGAAGCAGCCGCTGGAGCGTGAATATCATGACCGTGAGTGGGGACGAGTACAAAAATCGGATGCCTACTTATTTGAGTTCTTAACACTTGAAGGCGCGCAAGCGGGGCTAAGTTGGTACACCATTCTAAAGCGACGAGAGGCATATCGAATTGCATTTGATCATTATGATTTAGATATGCTTGCTGCTCGAGATGACAATTATGCTGATGAAGTGATTAGCGAGTACGACGTAGTTAAACACCGCGGTAAGATCTGCTCCGTATTCAATAATGCTCGGGCAGCGAAGCAGCTTATTGAGGAGTATGGCAGTTTGGAGAGGGCACTCTGGCAGTTTGTTGACCACCAAGTTGTGATCAATCATTGGTACTCACCGGATGAAATACCGACATCAACGGGTGCTTCTAAAGCGATGAGTCAATTTCTAAAGAAAAAAGGTTTCAAATTTGTTGGTGAAACTATTTGTTATGCTTTTATGCAAGCTGTCGGAATGGTAAATGATCATCTTGTATCGTGCTCTTTTCACCAAGCTGTCTTACTGGACTGTAATAATAGTGAAGACTTGTAAGCGTGTAGCAAGATGTACCCGTTTGATGGTTTTTTCCGATTGTAGTCATTGATTAAAGTCGCTGGTTAGATAGCCATTGGGCGCGTATTATTCCATTGTAATAGGCACCTTTACATGCTGTAACGAGCACTTAGAGGCTCCTCTTGATGATTTTAACTTTACTATGCGATTCAACGCTTAGTGCTATGTAATGGATTTAAATAGAAAACATGACAGAAACACCAGTAAAAGTTATACAAAAAGCAACATGGGTTGGGTCAATTGCCAACGTAGCCTTGGCCATTGTGAAAATAACAGTCGGTAAATTTACGGGTAGTCAGGCGTTGGTCGCTGATGGTGTACATAGTTTTTCCGACCTAGTTACCGATACGGCTATTTTGATTGGCTCTCGCTACTGGACTGCACCGGCTGATAAAGGTCACCCCTATGGGCATGGCCGTTTTGAAACCCTAACTAATATTTTTATCGGGGTCGTATTAGCACTGGTGGGTATCGGCATTGGCTGGGATTCAATCAGTCAAATTGGCCATGAAACGACAGCACAGCCTGGTATGCTGGCATTTTGGGCCGCGATAGCTTCAATTGTAGTGAAAGAAGTTTTGTACCGCTGGACGGTGATTCAGGCGAAAAAAATTAATAGTCGCTCCCTTCATGCTAACGCATGGCATCATCGTTCAGATGCTTTAAGTTCATTACCCGTTGCGATTGCGGTTATTGCTAACTATTTTGTACCTGATCTGCATTATCTTGATCAAATAGCCGCTTTATTGGTTACTGCAATGATCTTAAAGGCAGCCTTTGAAATACTATGGCCTGCTATTTTAGAGCTGACAGAAGCAGAAGCTGACACAGATGTAGAAACTCAAATATTACAATATGCTAATGACATGCCACTTATCAGAGAAGTGCATGCCATTCGTAGCCGTCGGACAGGCAGTACGGTTTTACTCGACTTTCACCTTTTGGTTGACCCTGAGATGAGCGTTGATGAGGCCCATACCATCAGTGAAAATTTCAAGGCGCATATTTTGGCTCAAATTGATGAGGTTGTTGATGTGATAATTCACATTGAACCTTACACTTGCGCTGAGCGGGTCGTTAACCCTTGTTGTGAAGATAAAAGCTGCGACTAAATAAAATTACGCAAACAAAGAGAGGAGTGGTAGTTAAGCTATCACTCCTCTTTTTTTATGGTACTTTTTTGTGAATGTCTCAATCATGAGATAGCTGAAGCCAGTCTCTTTTAACTATCTTCAAATAATCAGATATACATTGAACTGCTCGCTATCGAAGTCAGGAAACTGAGAATATCTTCTT
This sequence comes from Photobacterium minamisatsumaniensis, assembly GCF_050336695.1. Classification (NCBI taxonomy): domain Bacteria; kingdom Pseudomonadati; phylum Pseudomonadota; class Gammaproteobacteria; order Vibrionales; family Vibrionaceae; genus Photobacterium; species Photobacterium minamisatsumaniensis. The sequence continues at coordinate 43,605 of NZ_JAKJSI010000055.1, forward strand.
TCTGTGATGGCATTGAATACGTACCTTGAGCCATTGTGGGTGCAAAGGAGAGAGCCATGCCTTTAGTTAGAATAAAATCGCTGCCATTTGCGCAAGAAGTCCATATTCCAACTGTACTTAATATGCTGTCGAAAGTGATCTCAGAATCGAGTGGCATTGAACTTAACCACGTGATGGCGACATGGGATTACCTAACCCCGCATCATTATGCGCATAATGGCCATGTAGTCGATTGCCAACCCGTAAACTCACACCCTTTGCTTGTTCATCTTGTTGCGCCAAACTTCAACACGGAAGAGCAAATTGCCCATATGCTTGAACTCATCGCTGACAGCATTGCAAAGCAATTGCCTGTCGCAAAAAGTAATATCTTCATCAATTACTCACCAGCATACAGCGATGGTGTATATGATGAAGGGCATGTTGTTGAGTGGGATATGTAGTCTTTAGAGTACGTTTAGCCAGCTCATAAGCTGATCAACAACACAAAATCAAAATTAGCCAACGTCCTTTTCGTTGGTTTTTTGTTTCTTATAGATGAGTAATTATGTGCGGCGTTATGGCCTAATCCAGCAGACTTGAATAATCATGCGATAGGGAGTGATTTCTATCTTTATGGTTGCTTTATATGGCCATATGTATTGCACTTGTTGTTATTGTAAGGGGTTTGTTATTGTTTGGTAGTGATAATTAAACATGGAATGTCTATGAAAGCATATGAAGCAAACTTTGATGGCTTAGTTGGACCGACGCATAATTATAGCGGGCTATCATTTGGTAATGTCGCCTCAGAAAAAAATCAGGCTGATCCTTCAAATCCAAAGCTCGCAGCCAAGCAGGGTTTGGCGAAAATGAAGGCGTTATCCGAGATGGGACTTGTGCAAGGCGTGTTAGCCCCGCAAGAGCGTCCCGATATTGCCACGTTACGACAATTAGGCTTCACTGGCAGTGATCAAACTGTTATTACGGCTGCAGCCAAACAAGCCCCGAAAGTGTTAGCGGCATGTTGCTCTGCATCAAGTATGTGGACCGCCAATGCAGCCACAGTGTCTCCCTCGGCTGATACTGCCGATAAAAAAGTGCATTTTACACCAGCGAATTTAACCAATAAATTCCATCGTTCGATTGAACATGAAGTGACAGGACGTATTCTACAAGCCACGTTTGCCGATACTAACCATTTTGTTCACCATTCAGCATTACCCAGCGTTGAGCATTTTGGTGATGAAGGGGCTGCTAACCATACCCGCTTCTGCCATGAGTATAACGAGCAAGGCGTCGAGTTTTTTGTTTTTGGCCGACATGCTTTTGATAGCCGTTTACCCGCACCAAGTAAATACCCTGCGCGCCATACCTATGAGGCCTGTGAGGCCGTGGCTCGATTACATCTGCTAGATAAGGACAAGCTGGTGATTGCGCAACAAAACCCTGCAGTGATCGATCAAGGCGTCTTTCACAATGATGTGATTGCTGTTGGTAATAAGAATATCTTATTTTGTCATGAGCAAGCTTTCTTAAACCAGCATGCAGTTTATGATGAATTGTCGCTCAAAATGGGAGGGGGCTTTAAGGTCATTGAAGTGCCGAGCAGTGCAGTGTCTGTCGATGATGCGATAACCAGCTACTTATTTAATTCACAATTGTTAGCCATGCCTAATGGAGAGCATGTGCTGGTGTTGCCGGATGAGTGCCGAGATAACCCACGTGTCTGGGCGTATATCGAGCAATTGTTAGCCAGTAAGCAAGGAATCGACAGCGTTAAGGTATTTGATTTAAAACAGAGTATGGCGAACGGTGGTGGGCCAGCGTGTTTACGTTTGCGTGTGGTACTAACAGAAGCTGAACATGCGGCAGTTAACCCAAAAACGTTGATGTCAGACACTTTGTTTAAACAGCTGAATAACTGGGTTGAGAGCCACTACCGTGATCGTATGGCTGAAGCTGATTTAGCTGATCCTGCATTGCTAACAGAATCCAGAACAGCATTAGATGAGTTGACGCAAATTCTATCTTTAGGTGCGGTATACCCATTTCAGCGAGTTTAAAGCGATAAAAATGAAGATAACGCCGCTAAATTATTGAAGAAGACCGTGATTACTTTCGGTACGGGTATGGAATTTGGTATAATTTTGCTAACTGATTTTATCGAACTGTGCCCGTGACGGAGACAACATGGCGAAGCTATCACTACAAGAGCAGATGCTAAAAGCTGGTCTTATTGATAAAAAGAAACTGAAAAAAGCGGGGAAGTCATCTAAAAAATCCCGTACGTTAAGAAAAGAAGCGCAAGCCGCTGTAGAAGAGAATAAAGCAAGTCAGCTTGCCCAAGATCAAGAGTTAAATCGCCAGAAGCAAGCAGATGCTGATAAAAAAGCGGTTGCTTCTCAGGTTAAACAATTGATTGAAATGAACAAGATTGACACCAAAGATGGCGATATCGGCTACAACTTTACTGACGGAACGCTAGTGAAGAAGTTGTATGTTAATAAGCAGACTCAGGATCAACTCGTCAGTGGCCGTTTAGCTATTGTACGCCTCCTTGAAGGGTACGCGATTGTTCCAGGTGTGGTGGCTGATAAAATTAGTCAGCGTGATGATGAAAGCATTGTCGTTAACAACACGGTTTCTGCAGAAGAAATTGATGAAGACGATCCGTATGCAGAATTCCAGATCCCTGATGATCTAATGTGGTAAGTCATCAACTATGAAGAAAGCCGAAGCTCAGCTTCGGCTTTTTTATTTATCGGGCACTGTCGATTCACTCGTGAGTGGTATATGTGCACGACGTTCTCTTTTAAGCTGGTTAGCATGTTCGATCTCCGGCACGCGTGATATCAGGTAGTCTTTGAAGTTTACACACCGCGCTGGCATGTATTTTCGAGGTTTAAAATACAGGTTTAACTCAAACTCACTGCTGACATAGTTTTCAAGTACAGGCACGAGAGTCCCTTTTCGAATTTCATTGGCGATTAAGCTTATGGGCAAATAAGCGATGCCACCGCCAGCTATCGCGATATTTTTGAGTATTTCACTATCATCAGCCTCTACCGTTTGGGCGATCTCCACTGAGCTATGTTCGCCATTTAGCTCGAAAATCCACCGGTTCCCTCCCACTAATGTTGTGGCGTAAAGGCATAAATGATTTTTAAGATCGTCAGGAACCAGAGGTTTACTGTAATCTTGAATGTAGCTGGGTGAGCAACAAGCCATTAATGGTTCTTTTAGCAACGAGCGCTTAACCAATAAGCTGTCTTTGTCTTGAAAGCCGCGATAGGTAGCATTTGCCCTGATGGAGAAGTCGACATCATGGACATGATCAACTTCGAAGGCGGTTTCCAGTACCACGAAATTAATGGATGGGTGGAGCTGAATATACTCACCAATAATTTGGCTTAAATAATGCTTAGCAAACAATGGGGTACTGGCTATTTTGATTGTTCCCTTATCTTCACTGCTCATGTTTTGGATTTCATTGAATGTATCATCAATTTGAGCATGGATAAGGCTGAATTGTTCGTATAAACGTTTGCCAGCTTGGGTTGGGGTAATTTTGCGGGTGGTACGTTTAAGTAAGCTAACCCCCATGTTTTCTTCTAGCTCATTAAGCCAGCGGCTAGCAGCTGAAGCTGACATATTGTTTTGCTTCGCGGCTTCACTGATTGAGCCGGTACGTACAACATGCAGAAAGAAGACGACCTTGTCTAACATTATCTACCCTGATTAAACCATTATCCTTTCCCAGTTATAGCAAACAAAGTCATTGATATCCAAGAAAGAAAAATGACAGTCATAGAGCATGATCATTCTGCAAAGGTGATTTGCATCAATGTTGGTAATCATCTTGCATGATTATTCTAAACTAGGGAGTTATAACGTGAGTAATGATGGTGAGTGTGACCCGCACTAAAATCGAAGTTCACGCCAGTACCATCTTTGAAGCTCTGTATTTTGGTATTTATATTTAAGGGGAAAAAATGATGCTAGATAATAAGGTTTGTATCGTTACTGGAGGTGCTCAGGGAATTGGGCGTTGTATTGTTGAAACCTTTGCAAACCGCGATGCGTTACAGGTTTATGCTTGCGATATGAACGCCGCCGCGATGGCTGATCTTGAGACAAAGTATCCTAACGTTACTGCGATTGAGTTGAATGTTTGTGATCGAGCCTCTATTGCTGCTTTTGTTGAGCGAGTAAAAGCAGATTTTGGCAAAATTGATGTGTTGGTAAACAATGCTGGGGTAACCCGCGATAATTTGATTGAAAAAATGACTGAAGAAGACTGGGACTTTGTTTCTGATGTTAACCTCAAAGGTGTCTTTAATATGACTCAAGCGGTTGCACCTGTCATGGTTGAAGGCGGCTCGGGTTCAATTGTTACAATGTCATCGGTGGTAGGGACAGATGGTAACATCGGACAGAGTAACTATGCCGCAACGAAAGGCGGTGTTATTGCGATGACCAAAGGTTGGGCGAAAGAGTTCTCACGTAAAGGCGCCCAAGTACGTGCTAACTGTATTGCCCCAGGTTTTGTTGAAACCCCAATGACGGTTGATTTACCAGAAAAAGTGTTGAGTTATATGCGTACGAAAACGCCACTAGGCCGTATGGGGAAACCTGAAGATATTGCCAATGGTGTACTGTTTCTTGCGAGCGATAACGCTTCATTCATTACTGGGCAAACACTTAAAATTGATGGTGGGTTGGTTATTTAAGCCAGCCTGATTCGGCATAAACTAACGTAAGTATGCTTACTTCCTCCCCATGGTGGCCAGAGGCCATCAAGGGGAGGGGATATTTAGCGTATACTGCCAATGTTCATCCTACCTCTCAGTCATCGACGACTTGAGAAATGTGCCAGCCTTTCATTGTTCAGGTTGTATCTGTTCTACTTGAATATCGGTAACAACTATTCTCCTAGTAGTCTTATTTCTTTAAGTAGTTATTGCTGAATATTTATTCTTGATAATATCAAATCGATATATTACTTAAATTAAATATTTAAGACGCGTGTCACTAATAAACGATGCTAACAACGATAACATAGATGCTAAATATTGCCGCTATATAATGTTTAAGGATGAATATGGA
>NZ_JAKJSI010000056.1:0-44367 GCF_050336695.1 Photobacterium minamisatsumaniensis
CACATTTATTTTACAACCGGCTTTTTAAGGTAATCGCTTTGTGCTGGAATAAGCATGGTGTTTAACGACATGACTATCTCTCGCCCACGCGGAAAAGCCAGCTTACGTTAAACGTAAGCTGGCTCTAAAAGAGGTAGGATTATTTTATGCGGTGTAGTCACCGCTTGAACGGGCAACAAGCGTTAGTATTGTATACAACGCAACGGGGTTACCTTCTTGATTAGTTACCTCAACATCCCACGCAACGACACCTTGCGGGGTTTCTTCGGCGGTACGTTGACGTTTTTTAATCTTCTTCTGGCATGTTAGCTTAACCTGAATGGTGTCACCGATTGCAACGGGTTCAATAAAACGCAGATTTTCCATTCCGTAGTTAGCAAGAACAGGCCCTGGTGCTGCTTCCACAAACAAACCTGCAGCCGCCGATATAACAAAATATCCATGCGCGACGCGCTGACCAAACATCGACTCTTTCGCAGCAATATCATCCATATGAGCATAGAAATGATCACCGCTTAAACAAGCAAAGTTGACAATATCGGCTTCTGTAATTGTTCGCCTTGCGGTTGTTAAGCTCTCACCAATAGCAATGTCTTCAAAATGCTTTTTAAAAGGATGAACAAGGTCGGTCGTCGTCGCAGCCCCCCTGACCCACTCTCTGCCAACAGCCGCGAGCATGCTCGGTGAACCTTGTATCGCAGTTCTTTGCATATAGTGTTTGATACCACGCAGCCCGCCCATTTCTTCGCCACCACCAGCACGACCTGGCCCACCATGCACAAGCATTGGTAAAGGCGAACCATGGCCTGTCGACTCTTTAGCTGACTCTGCATTTAAAATATGTAATCGACCATGAGCATGACCAATACGAGCAACCATTTCGGCCGCAAAGTCCGGTGATGCAGTAACAACACTTCCAACTAAACTTCCCTGTCCCAATCGCGCTAACTCAACAACATCATCACGATCTTGATAAGGCATTAACGTACAGACAGGACCAAACGCCTCAATATCATGAATTGCAGATGCCGTGCGTGGGTTATCACAAACCAGTAGTGTAGGTGGGTAATACGCACCATTATCATGTCCAGTTGGTGTGAAGTTCGAAAGCTCCCCGCCAGTAACAACACGGCAATGGTTACTCAATGACGTGACTTTTTCTTTTACATCATCAAGTTGAGACCGGCTAATCAGTGATCCCATTGTGACACCTTCAACACTAGGATCACCAACAACGACTCGTGCTAGTCGCTTACTGATCGCCTCAGTTACATCGTCTAATAAGTTCGCAGGCACCATAGCGCGTCGAATGGCTGTACACTTTTGTCCCGCTTTAATCGTCATTTCGCGGCAAACTTCTTTTACAAATAAACTAAACTCAGCAGAGTCTGGTGTCACATCGTCACCCAATACTGCACAGTTAACTGAATCCGCTTCCATCGTAAATGGTACTGACTTTTGTACCAAATTTGGTGTTGCTCGTAGCATTTGCCCTGTTTTAGCTGATCCCGTGAATGTCACAACATCTTGATAGTCTACGCAATCAAGCAAGTCGCCAACCGAACCACACACCACTTGTATTGCACCTTCTGGCACCAGCCCACTTTCAACGATAACTTTTACCATCGCCTGTGTTAAATAGGCCGATTCTGAAGCGGGTTTAATGATCGCCGCCATGCCTCCAAGCCAAGTCGGAGCCAGTTTCTCCAGCATCCCCCAGCAAGGGAAATTGTACGCATTGATATGAATGGCCACTCCCGGTTTTGACGTCAGAAGGTGTCGTGCTGCAAACGTGCCTTCCTTCGATAATGGGATCAGATCATCTTCTGCCCATACCGTTTCATTTGGCAGTTCTCGATTAGCAAGGCTTGAATAATTGAAGAAGGTTGCCGCACCGCCTTCAATATCAATCCATGAATCAACTCGTGTTGCACCACTATGGGCAGATAGTGCATACAGCATTTCTTTATTGGCGAGTAAGTGCTTTGCAACTTCTTTTAGCATATTGCCACGTTCTAGAAATGTCATCGCAGCCAGCGCTTTGCTGCCCTTTTCACGGCCATACTCAAGCATGTCTACATTATTAATGCCCGAGCTATCTAGCTCATAAAGCGCTTCATTTGTTAGTGCACTGGATACAATCCTTGGTGTTTTTTTTCCATAGTGCCAACTTCCCATAACATAGCTGTGTAGCTGTTCCATTGTTTAATCCTTCTAAATGAAATTTCTAACGGGCTCACCAAACATGACCATTTTATTACTTCGTAAAAAATAAAATGGCTACGTCAAAATAAAATGGTTTCCTATTTAAAGAACTTGCCTCTCGATCACAAATGTAACACCTCAACAACATTTGACAAATAAAAATGACACAATTTCTTTGAGAAAACTAAAAATGTGTGTCATGTTTATTTCTACCAAAACCCAAATCGTGACTTAAAAGGAATATGGAATGCTAAAAAAAGCAATGATGAAAGGCATCGTCGGCGTCACCGCAAGTATGGTTTTAGCAAGCACGTCATGGGCTACTAACCATGAACTGCGCATCGCAACATGGTTAAGTCCAACCCATACCATGAACCAAGATGTCTTCCCGACTTGGGGGAAGTGGATTGAAGAAGCCACTGAAGGACGTGTGACGGTTAAACTTGAATACGATGTCGGCCACCCAAAAAGCTTGGTTGATATGGTAGAAGATGGCGCTATTGATGCCGCATGGACATTCCATGGCTATATGCCAGGCCGCTTTCGTTTACCTCAGATGACTGAATTACCAGGTTTAGATGCCGGAGCGGAAGCGGTGTCTGTCGCCCACTGGCGTGTGAACAACCAATATTTTAAAGAATCAGGTGAATATGACGGTCTTGAAGTCGCAGGACTTTTTGTTCACGGTCCTGGGCAAATCCACTTACGCTCCCCTATTGATTCCATTAAAGATCTTGAAGGCAAAAAAATTCGTTTGGGTGGCGGTATTTCAACCGAGATTGGTAAACGCCTTGGCGTCACAGGCGTGAACGCTCCTGCTAACAAAGCCTATGAAATGCTATCTCAAGGTGTTGCCGATGGACTGTTCATGCAAATGGATATGATGAAAGTTGGACGCTTTAAAGAWGTCGCCCCTTATACAATCAAATTACCGAATGGCCTATACCTTGGTTCATTTGGGATCTTCTTGAGCCCTGATTTCATGGCCAAACTATCAGAAAAAGATCGCGAGGCAATTAGAAGCGTGTCAGGTGAACGTTTATCAGCAATGACTGGACGAGCGTGGGCTAAAGCAGATGAAGTTGGTGAAGCCGACATTATTGCCAGCGGTAGCCAAATCGTTAATGCATCAAACGAAGACATCGCCTTTTTTAATGATTTAATTAAAGGCATGGACCAGAAGTGGATCAAATCGGCTAATCGCCGAGGTGTTGATGCAGAAGCCGCGCTTAAAGCATTCAGAGCAGAAGCACGTGATTATCAACCTATCGAGCTTTAAGGATTAAGCCGATGCGTAATTCAATCATAAAAATGGCACAGTGTTGGGAATGGGGAGCCCAGCACTTTGATCGTATCCTCAAACTATTTGCTGCAACTATTTTATTTAGTTTAATGGCAGTAACGTGTGTCGATGTTATTGGCCGTTATTTATTTTCCCAGCCGCTTATGGGCAGCGTTGAACTTACCGAGCTTTTGTTGGGTTGTTTGATTTTTGCCACTTTGCCGCTGATTACATGGCGTAAAGAACATATTAGTGTTGATCTCACCGACTCAATTATTCCGGCGTCAGTAAAAAAAATCCGAGACAGTCTTTTTAATGTTCTCGTCAGTATTAGTCTTTTTACTATCGGCTTTAAGATTTGGGATTTAGCGTCACGCTCACAACGCTACGAAGAAGTAACAGAGTATTTGGAAATACCTATCTACTACTTCACTTATTTTCTTGCGGTATCGTGCTGGTTAACAGCTATTACCTCTCTGGTATTGGTCATCACTCAAGCCTTTAACAAACAGTACGATAATCAAGGATAGAATATGCTCATCACATTAATTGGATTTGCAGTATTAATGATGTTGATACTGCTTAGAATGCCCATTGCCTTTGCAATGGGGATCGTTGGATTTATCGGCTACTCCGCATTAGGTGACTGGAATTTTAATGGTGCATTATCGGTAAGCGCCAAGCGCTTAATTGATACCTCACAAGATTATGGCCTTTCCGTGATCCCTATGTTTATTCTAATGGGGAACTTAATCACCAAGGCGGGGCTATCTCAAGAACTTTACCGTGCTTGTTATGCTTTTTTTGGCCATAAAAAAGGCGGCTTAGCCATGGCAACAGTGGCTGCTTGTGGTGGATTTTCTGCTATATCAGGTTCAAGCCTTGCAACATCTGCAACCATGGCAAAAGTGGCTATGCCATCAATGCGAAAATACGGCTATTCTGATGAGCTCGCTTCAGCATCAATCGCTGCTGGCGGCACACTCGGTATATTGATCCCACCCAGTGTTATTTTAATTATCTATGGCGTACTGACTGAACAAAGTATTCGTGATCTTTTTGCTGCTGGCTTTATTCCAGGCATCATGGGCATTGTGCTGTATATGCTTGCCACACGCTATGTCGTGTGGCGCAACCCTAAAGCTGGCCCATGTGGCGAACGAATGAGCAAAGAAGAAAAATGGCACGCCATTCGTTCTGTTTCTGCCATTCTAGGGTTATTCGTTTTAGTCATGGGAGGCATTTATGGTGGCATTTTTACGCCGACAGAAGCCGCAGGTATTGGTGCTGGTGGTGCTTTCGTCATAGCACTATATCGCCGTGCACTCACACTGCCTATTTTACAAGATATTTTAATAGAAACAGCCCGTACGACCACCATGCTTTTTGGTGTCATTATCGGCGCGCTTATTTTCTCAAACTTTGTCAACCGAGCGGGCCTACCCATAGAGCTAGTCAATTTAATTGAATCGATTGGCGCAGACCCTGTACTCGTGATGCTTGCCATTATTGGCATTTATATTCTTCTCGGTACGGTATTTGAAAGCTTATCAATGCTGCTACTTACTATTCCTGTCTTTTACCCACTCGTTCAAAGCATGGGGTTTGATTTAGTTTGGTTCGGTATTATAGTGGTCGTAGTAACGGAAATCAGTTTAATTACACCGCCTGTCGGATTAAATATTTTCGTATTAAGTGGGGTGATTAAAGATATAAAGACCAGCACAATATTTAAAGGCGTCACCCCATTTTGGTGCGCAGATATTATTCGCTTGGTTTTACTACTCTTTATTCCCGCGCTATCGCTCTGGTTACCAAGCATGCTCTACAGCACCTAGCGAATACGACTGGTCATAAACGACGCACTTATTCGTAACCTATATGTACCTCTATATTTAACGGCTTATTTTTACGCGTTATAAATTTAAATAATAAGCCGTTGATACTTTTTTATGGCTGCTATTACTGGCAGATAGCGCCATAAAATTCGTTATTCATGCACAAGGAACAGCAATGTTTAATAAATCATTAGTGGCAATTTCAACGATCATTGGACTGAGCCTCGTAAGTGGTTGCAGCAGCTTTTCAACCTCTCAAGAAATCACCATTAAGCGTGATGACTATGGCACCCCGCATATTTACGCCGATACGACCTACGGCTTATTTTATGGCTATGGGTATGCCATTGCTCAAGATAGGCTATTTCAATTAGAAATGGCCAAGCGAAGCGCCCAAGGGAATGTCTCTGCGGTACTAGGAAAGGAATTCCTTCCTCTGGATATAAAAGTCCGCGAGCACTATAACCCTCATACGATTAAAGCGGCAATGACGTCATTATCTAAAGAAGATTTAGACATATTCAAAGGGTATGCGGAAGGGATAAACCAGTGGATCACCAAGATTAACCAATCGTCAGATTTATTAATGCCAAAACAATTTATCGATAATCAATTCACACCCACAACCTGGGATGAATTCGATGTCGTCATGGTCTTCGTGGGCTCGATGATCAACCGCTTTGGCGATTACAATACAGAATTAGATAACCAGCAGTTACTTACAGCCCTTTCTAGCCAGCATGGTTCACAATTGGGCAACGATATTTTTGATAGCATACTGCCGCATATGAGTGATCAAGCTGTTGACACAATCCCTGCCGGTGAATGGTCATCCGCAGACAGAAAAAACATTAAAGCTGAACTTGTGGCCAAATTAGATCAGCAAGACGTTGAACCAACAAAGCTTCTTGCCGCCAACTTGCAGTTAGAATCATCCGGCCGCCAAGGTACATTAAATTGGCGAGGCTTCAATGAAGCCCCTTTTAGTAATATTTTAGTGTTGGGTAAAGACAAAACAGATGGCGCTAATGCCGTCTTAATTAATGGACCCCAGTTTGGCTTCTATCGCCCCGCTTATACCTACTCTGTCGGCTTACACGGTGCAGGTTACGATGCTGTCGGCAATTCACCAGCAGGTTATCCTTTAATTCAGTTTGGCCACAATGGCCAAATCTCTTGGGGGAGTACATGGGGGGCTGGAGACAATGTCGATTTATTTCAATTAACGCTTAATCCCAACAACCCTGAAGAATACCTGTATCAAGGAAAGTACATCCCTTTCGAGCAAGAAAATCAAACGATAAACGTTAAAAATAGCAGTAATAAAGTCATTACGGTTTACCGCTCAGTACATGGCCCTGTGATTAAATATGAGCCAGAACAAAACATCGCCTACGCCAAAAAACGTGGCTGGGCAGGCAAAGAACTTTCAACGTTAATGGCTTGGAACAAGGTGTCTAAAGCTCAAAACCATCAACAATGGTCTGACTATGTTGCAGACAGTGCCATTAACGTCAATTGGTATTACGCCGATCAAGATGGCAATATTGCCTACGCGCTAGGTGGGCATTATCCCGTGCGGCACCCAGATTTCGATGGAAGGTTGCCAACACCGGGCGACGGCAGTGGTGATTGGCTAGGTTTATACCCATTTAGCACCAACCCTCAGGTACTAAACCCGAGCAGTGGCTATATTGCAAATTGGAATAACCGACCAGCAGCCGATTTTCCTAATCCAGACCAGTGGTGGTATAGCTGGAACACCGTTGATCGTAACATAGAGCTCACTAGTCGTATTGAAGCGAAGAATACCCTTTCGTCTCAAGAAGCATGGGATCTTATGGTGGAAGCATCGGTTATAGATCCTAATGCGAGGCATTTTGTCCCCTCACTTGTATCTTTAGCACAATCGAGTAATGAACCTGCCCACCAGAAAGCCGCTCAAATCCTGAATGATTGGGACTTTAGCAATACCGATAATAACCAAAACGGTAAATATGACCATCCTGCCTCTGCCCTATTCCGGACTTGGCTGCAAGAAGTGTTAGAGATCACCTATTCACCGATTATACCGAAGAGTAATCTCGCATGGTTCACCAACCCGGGATATGGCAACAAAGATAAAGTACTCGCCAATAGTTACAATATTCAAACCAGTACTAAAGCGCTTGCCAATATTATGAATAACCCACAATTGTTTAAAGCTTCAGACAGTCAGGATATTCAATTACAGGCTCTTACTTCTGCCGTGGCCTCATTAACTCAGCAGTATGGTGCTAACAGTGATAACTGGCTTGAGCAGGTCGACGTATTACGCTTCAATAATAAAAATTATATTGGGGTACCTCAAGCCGGCGAAGATGAAGTGTCTGATACGCCCATCGCGCTTAACCGTGGTACAGAAAACAACATGACTGTATTCAAGCAAGATAGTATCGAAGCGTTTGAAATTGCGGCACCAGGGCAGTCTGGCTTTATTGCACCTGATGGCTCGCCATCTAAACACTATGATGACCAATACGACGATTTCATTAACTTCCGCCTTAAGCCTGTTTATTTTGAGCGTGATGTATTAAAAGCAAAATACGCATCAAAAACAGTGCTTACCATTCAATAATAGGGGCATGAGACAATTACGTTAAGGGCTGTTTATTTCCGATTAAACAGCCCTTCTTTTTTCCCACTAACCATTTACTGCTTTTGGCGTAGGCTTACTATTCGTTTGTTCTTTCTTTTCGTTCGCTTTTGTCTTGTGGTTTAATTCGACAACCTGCTCTTTCTCTTCAGGGTGTGTTTGACCAAAGAACTTACCACCACGAGCAATGCTTAAATCATCGCAATAAATGTCGCCTTCTATTTTTCCATTTTCTAGGATTTCAATCGTATTGGCGTAACATTTGCCTTTAATAATACCACTAACAACCATCTTATCCGCAAACACCTCGCCAGTAATGCGGCCAGTTTTACTTACCATCAGCAACTTTTCTAAGCGCAACTTCCCATCAATCGTACCATCAACTTGAATGTTGCATTCTAGCTGGAGTTCGCCTTTGATTTGGCAGCCGTGTGCGATGATAGTTGTAGTTGCTTGCTGACTCGTTGCTCCACTTTGTTTATTAAAGATGCCCATTTCAATGTTCTCTCTTGCTCAAAAATTGATTCAAAATCATCCATGCCCCAATCAACAAAATGACGGGGGTTTAGCGCTCTACCTACAAAACGAATTTCGTAATGTAAATGGGGGCCAGACGACAAGCCTGTATTACCGGAATATGCGATAAGATCGTTCTTATTTACAAAATCACCACTTCGTACCGCAAATTTATTTAAATGTGAATATGACGAGGAAAAACCAAATGCATGCTGAATCCGTAAAAAATTACCAGACCCCGTTTTACTCGGCCTTACAACCTCAACAACACCATCTGCAGGGGCATAAATTGGTGTGCCAGTGTTAACCGCGAAGTCGAGTCCCCGGTGCATTTTTTTTGCGCCAGTAATAGGGTGAGTTCGCACCCCAAACTGGGAAGATTGGCGTGCGGCCTTTACTGGTGCCCCGTTTGGAACTTGATCTAAAATGGCAAGCCTAACCGCTGAATTAACCGCGGCTAGATCTAAGCGTGATTCTATTTCTGTATCGCTGTCTCCATGGACACCGAGCAAAGTTTCAATATCACCTAATCGATCAGAAACTAGGGTTAATCGAGATTCTCGCGTTTCTAAATCTTGTTCTAATTCCGTTTTAAGCGTTTGTAAAACCACAAGATCTTGAGTTAATGAATCCGATTTTTTCTCGAGTTCAGCTTGTAGATATTTAGCAGAATCACGCTCATTTATAAGATAATAAAGACTTCCAACTGTGATCAGAGCCACAGTAAACACGCTATAGCTAGCCCAACGTAAACCTTGCTGTGCTTTCCTTCCTAACTGGAGATACTTAGATCCATCAACCGTGGATACTGAAATCAAGATTCGCTGCTTCATTAAATATCAATAAATAACCGTCAAATAAAACTAGTAATAGGAAGCGACTAGAACATTCTTAATCTTAATTATTTTTTACGACATCTGAGAAAAAGCTGACACGTCACACATTCACTTAAAGTAATCATTGTGTTGTATGTCGAGATTGAAGAGACAATCAACCAATTGCACGCAAAGTTTTGATAGCATACGAGGTACTATCAACTTGTTCGTCGATGTTCTCAAGGATGTGAGCGATGGCACATATAAAATCACTATTATCAAAACGGCCATGGATTTTTTCTGGTTTAATTTTATTGCTACTATCAGCGTGGCTTTTTAGTGGCTACTACAGTCAGAACCTTGCCGCAGAAGGGAATGAACACCCAATTGATAAACCAGTAGATAAACAAAACATTGCGCCTCCCCTTGCCAAAGTCATTGTCGAGCGCTTTACACCACAGCCCGTTACCCGAACACTGCCTCTTTATGGTCGAACAGCGCCTGATAGAAAAGCAACGTTAGGTGCAGAGGTTTCAGGAACCGTTGAACGCTTGCTCATCCGAAAAGGCGAACGTGTGAAAGCGGGGCAACCTTTAATACAACTTTCAAAAGCCGATCGCGAGTTACAGCTACTTCGGGCTAAGGCATTACTTAAAGTCAAAGATCAAGAATTCAATGCCGCGCAATCACTTCAAAAACGTGGCTTACAAGGTGAAGTCGCCTTAAGTCAGGCTGAGGCCGGATTAATTGAAGCCAAAGCGACAGTCAGAAACCTTCAGATTGCGTTAGATAATACGCGTATTAACGCCCCTTTCGATGGCATTGTCGAAATACTCCACATTGAGCAAGGTGACTACCTTGCGGTTGGTGATCCTACCATCAATCTCGTCGATCTCGACCCATTGGTTATCAATGCTGATATCAGCGAGCGCCATGTTGATAAAGTTTATCGACAGCAACTTGCAGACATCACCTTAGTGACGGGGTTTACAACGCAAGGAACGCTTCGCTATCGTGCATCAGTCGCTTCTGAACAAACCAACACCTACCCGATCGAAATAGAAATTCCAAATCCAAACATGACATTAACTGCTGGGATCAGTGCCGATGTCGAGTTGATTTTAGAAACCGAGGATGCAATAAAAATCACACCATCCATGTTGGCGTTAGATGAAGGCGGAAACCTTGGCATTAAAGCATTGATTGAAAATAACGTGGTACGGTTTACATCTATTTCATTGGTAAAAGTTGAGCCTGACGGTGTGTGGCTGGGTGGAATAAGTGAACCCATCGATGTCATTACGGTTGGCCAAGGCTTTGTTCGAGATGGTGATACAGCTCTGCCAGTTCACCAAAATAGGAGTGAATAATGTTTGCCCTTATTGATGCTGCGATCAGTCGCTCTCGGACAATTATTACCCTCTTAATTTTGGTTTTAGTTGCTGGTATTGCGACCTATCAAGCCATTCCAAAAGAATCGAACCCTGATATTACTATTCCGATAATCTACGTGTCAGTTTCTCATCAGGGTATTAGCCCAGACGACGCAGAGCGGCTACTTGTAAGGCCATTAGAAAAAGAGCTTCGTTCGATTGAAGGCGTTAAGGAAATGACCGCCACCGCTTCAGAAGGCCATGCTTCTGTAGTGCTTGAATTTAATGCGGGTACAGATCTTAATGAAGCATTAACCGATGTCCGTGAAGCAGTTGATATTGCGAAAGCAAAACTACCCGATGACAGCGACGAGCCCGTCGTTAATGAAATTACACTCGCTGGTGAAGACCCCGTTTTATCACTTGTGCTTTATGGCACCGTACCTGAACGCACCACTATTCAAATTGCCCGTGAACTGCAAGATAAGTTAGAGAGCTTTCGCCAAATTTTAGAGGTCGATATCGCTGGCGACAGGGAAGATGTCGTTGAAGTTTTAGTTGAACCTCTATTGATGGAAAGCTATGGGCTTGATCAGGAAGATGTGTTCAATTTAATTTCACGTAATAATCGGGTTGTCGCTGCGGGCTTTATTGATAGCGGTTACGGCCGCTTTTCTGTCAAAGTGCCATCGGTTTTCGAATCACTTAAAGACATTCTTGAACTGCCAATAAAAGTTGATGGCAATAAAGTGGTTAGCTTTGGCGATATTGCCACGATCCGTCGCGCCTATCGTGATCCTGATAGCTTTGCTCGTTTGAACGGCCAATCCGCCGTCGTATTAGATGTAAAAAAACGAGCAGGTGAAAATATCATCGAAACTGTTGAAATTGTAAAAGCAGTACTCAAGGAAGCTCAAAAACGTGAAGAATGGCCCGCTAACCTTTTGATTGAGTATACGCTTGACCAATCAAAAGAAGTAAAGACCATGCTGAATGACTTACAAAACAATATATTGTCAGCCATCATTCTCGTCGTCATTGTAATTCTTGCTATTCTTGGGTCTCGCACTGCTTTTCTTGTCGGCATATCAATTCCCGGCTCATTTCTTACTGGGTTATTAGTACTGGCTATCAGCGGGCTTACCGTCAATATCATCGTTCTTTTCGCGTTGATCATGGCTGTGGGGATGTTAGTCGACGGCGCGATTGTTGTTACTGAATATGCCGATCGTCGAATGCAGGAAAATATTCCTCGAAAGCAAGCCTATCGAGAAGCAGCAAAACGAATGGCATGGCCAATAACGGCATCTACCGCCACCACGTTAGCCGCATTTGCACCATTACTGTTTTGGCCTGATACAACGGGGGAGTTTATGCGCTACCTTCCTCTAACTCTCATTGCAACGTTATCAGCCTCTTTAGTGATGGCACTGGTTTTTGTACCTGTGCTTGGCAGCGTTATTGGTAAACCACAATATACTAGCTCAGCAGAGCAACAGCGCAAAATTGCCATTGAAAATGGTCATTTTGATCAAGCTCGGGGAATAACCAAGCTTTACTTGAATAGTTTATCGGTGGCTATTCGTCACCCTTTCAAGATCTTGCTCAGTGCACTATTGCTTGCAGTTATCGTTGGCTTCTCTTATGCCAAAGCTGGCTTAGGTGTCGTGTTCTTCCCCGAGGTTGATCCGCCCCACTTCACGATTAAAGCGCGTTCGCACGGCGACCTTTCTATCTACGAAAAAGATGCGCTCATGCAACAACTTGAAGCTCGTATTTTAGGGACAGAAGGCATAAAAAGTGTATATACCCGCACAGGTGGCGATGATCAGATTGGGCAAATACAGCTTAACCCACTCGATTGGCAGCTCCGCGCACCAATCAAAGACATTATTGCCGAGTTACGTCAAAAAACAGCGGATATCGCAGGCATTGAACTTGAGTTTAA
This sequence comes from Photobacterium minamisatsumaniensis, assembly GCF_050336695.1. Taxonomy (NCBI): domain Bacteria; kingdom Pseudomonadati; phylum Pseudomonadota; class Gammaproteobacteria; order Vibrionales; family Vibrionaceae; genus Photobacterium; species Photobacterium minamisatsumaniensis. The sequence goes on from NZ_JAKJSI010000056.1 coordinate 12,613, forward strand.
GTTTCCGCAAGCTGGGCCGCCGAGCGATCATGATTTAGTAATTGAAGTAACGGGTAACAATAAACAAGACATGCAAAATGCAATTGCTCAAGTCAGGCATTGGATGGAGGCACAAACCGCATTCACCAATATTTCAGATTCGGGTGATAAGCAGGGCATTGATTGGACAATCACAGTAAACCGCGATGATGCTGCACGTTATGGCAGCGATGCTACGTTAGTCGGTAATACAGTGCAATTTGTGACAAACGGCCTAAAAGTCGGTGATTACTTGCCAGATGATACTGATGATGAAGTCGATATTCTCGTCCGCTATCCACAAGATAAACGAGACATCGGCCGTTTTGATGAACTAAGGGTTAAGACGCAATATGGAATGGTGCCCATCACTAACTTTGCCAGCATTTCACCTGCGCCAAAACAAAATACGATTAACCGAATTGACGGTAAACGTGTTCTGGAAGTCATGGCTGATATGTCGGAGGGTTATAACCTTAGCCTTATGCTGCCTGATATCGAAACTGCCATTGCACAAATGACTCTTGCTAGTGGCACCAGTATTGAAGTAAGAGGCCAGAATGAAGATCAAAATAAGTCTTCGGCCTTTTTGCAATCCGCTTTCTTGGTTGCACTAGCTGCCATGGGGTTAATTCTGATCACCCAGTTCAATAGTTTTTATCAAGCTCTGCTCATTTTAAGTGCAGTCCTCTTTTCTACCGTCGGTGTATTTTTAGGATTACTGATCTTCCAGCGTCCATTTGGCATCATCATGTCGGGGATTGGGGTAATAGCGCTCGCGGGTATCGTCGTCAACAACAACATTGTTCTAATTGATACCTTTAACCAGCTACGCAAACAAGGTCTAGATAAAGTCGAAGCTATCATGCAAACGGGGGCTCAACGTTTACGCCCTGTTCTGCTTACCACCATTACTACGATCCTTGGCTTACTGCCGATGGTGCTCGAAATGAATATCGACTTAATCAATCGTAAAATCGAATTCGGTGCTCCAAGTACTCAATGGTGGTCACAACTGGCCACAGCCGTCGCTGGAGGACTAGCGTTTGCGACACTGCTGACTCTGATCCTAACTCCATGCTTATTAATGTTTGGTAAAGATAAGCAAAAGAAGGAGCAAACTGAAACGCCTTTTCCATCACAAGAAAAGTTAAGTCTTACCTCAAGTCAACATTCTCTAACAAGTGAGAAATACGAGCCAAAAGAACTGGTTTAATCATAACGACCAAGGGCTAAGTCAAAACAGCCATTGCATTTTTTGTGCAATGGCTGCTTCTTTATAAAGCTTAAGACGGTACATCTCGGTGTGTTGGATTCACTGGTACACCTGGCTCATAAGGTGCTTTATATTCTTTGCACCCCATAAGAGACATTGTAACAAACCCAATCAGTAATACTCTCTTAATCAACAACTTAAACCCAAAAACCATTCCAAAAAATAAAACAGGAACTAAAACCAAGCAGGGATTTTAGTCTTAATTAAATGAATAATCTACTAATGGCTGCAAATTTGCTTTACCGCTTCAGCGTCATGTCAATCTAAGTAAACACCCATCTGACTAATACGCCAATAAGTGAAACCACAGCATTGCCCCCAGATAGAGGGCAGTAAACCAAAGCCAACGTTTTACACACAAGTTAATCAGGCCCAGTCTCTACCGCATATACCAATAAAGGGAGTATACCCACCTTTAAGTGTCAGGTAATTTTACACAACCATTCCAGCGCAATAATAAATTATTGATTTTATTTAATTTATTATTTGGCACTTTACTTGCTATTAAATTGGTACGCATTTTAAGACGCGTTTTGACATCGGAAAGCATTAGTTAGAAAGCTAATTATGTCGCACTTACTTCGTCGTCATCATCTTTAAGCTGAAAAAAGGAATGATTCCATGCCGCATATCGATAACCTCTTTTTGAAAACCCTACGAAAGCTAGCACTAGTATTTGCTCTTTCAATCAGTTCGCTAGTTTCATTTTCCGTACATGCGCTATTTATCCCAGTAGGGCCACAGAATGACATCGACATTGCGACCGTTACCAATGTATGGGGCTGGACACTGTGTGATACCAAATTTTACTCTTTCCGTAACGCTGGTGGTATTGCATCACTGGACGCATCTTGCCAAAACAATGACTACATCATGCTGGCTGGCCGCCGTACAGGTAATAATATTCTTGATGTACTTGCCGCGACCTCTGTTCTTGATGCAACGACTGTGACAGGCACGAGCGGTGGAGCAACAACAACGTCTAATGGTGCCGAATGGTACTACAATCCAAATTACTCGTGGGGCTTTGCTGGTTTAGGGGATACTGTAAATAAAAGCTCCTGTGATACAGCAGGACGAAACGAACGTGACCGCCTATGCTGGCATACTTCGAATCATGGTGGTTATCGTAGTGGTAATAACATGGGACTAAACGGTAGTAACGGATTCGAAAAACTGGTTTTTGTGGCTAATTATGTGCCAGAACCTGGTTCACTAGCCGTCTTTAGCCTTGCTATGGTCGGTCTTGGATTCTCACGCAGAAAAACTCGTAAATAATACCTCTCGCTCAAAAATGAATTAAAAAGCCATAACATCATAATTATGGCTTTTTAAATTCCGAGCAATTATACGGAAGCTGTAGATAGGTTAAAAATTACTATCATCAAAGCTCATATCACCTTGCTGACCGTTATCGATTTCATCGCCGCTATCAGCGCCTTCATCCATCAGCGGGTCAAAACCACCTTGCTCGTTGTTATCTTGTGTCCAATCAGTTTCTTGGTCTTGCTGATCATCTTGTTGTTCTGAAGATTGTGGGGATGTATTGCCAATATTGTCATCGTCAAAGTTCACCGTTACCGTATCACTGGCGCCTTCAACCGGGTCTCCCATATTATCAAAGCCTGTCATGGTGATATCAAGTTCACCACTGAACTCGCTTTCTGCGCTGAGGGTAAAGCTATCATCACCGCTAACGGTGAAACTACCATCCCCATTATCGAGTGCCGACTCAACAGACACACCGTCTTCTAAACCAGAAATTACAACCACATCAACCTCTGGCTGATCAGTAATATTCTCGGGTATTGCAATTTCAAGGCTATCACCAGAGACACCATAATAATCCGCTTCAGAAGACTCTATTTGTATTGCTTCCTCTTCAATATCTTGTTCATTTTGATCGAGGTCTTCTTCGAGCTGGAAAGACACCACAGCTTGTTGGTCTGGCTCACCATCAACGCTATAGCTAACATTAAGCGCTATTTCACTATCAGCATCATCGTTTGGCCAGAAACTGTAGCTACCATCTGGATTATCAAACAACATGCCATCGTCACCTTCATAACTCACGTCATTAATTGCGATGCTATCTTGGTCTTCAATACCTGCTTGGGTCAATATATCGGCATCTGTAAACGTCACCGTTCCATTTTCATCAGCAGTAAAGGCACTTGCTTCCTCGTGAGTCTGCTCTGATTCTTCAACGGTAAACGCGTATAGCCCCGGTACGCTAGCATCACCATCGTTCACATCATACGAAACACTGGCATCTCCATCCCATCCATCCTCAGGAATAAACGTCCATGTCTCGCTATCCTCTTCAACGATACGACCTTGGCCTTCATCGACAATAACATTGTCGACCTCAAGACTTTCACGATCCTCAGCAGGCCAACTTTCAAGTAACGCCTCTGCCGTTAACGTTACCGCATTCTCTGGATAAGCTTCTTCTACCGTTACGGTCATTGTCTGCAAAACAGTCTCTGTACCATCATTAACGCTATAGCTTATTTCAGCCGTCCCTACCCAACCCGCCTCTGGTGTAAAGGTATATGTTCCGCTTTGTTCGGTTAATACTCCTTCACCCTGCGTAACTTGAACCGTGCTAACAGTTATATCATCGCCATCAGCATCGTTAATATTTGCCAATAGTTCAGCATCGGTAAAAGTGAGCTCATCGCCTTCTTTTATTTCTTCGACTAATGCCTCTGAAGCTTCTGGCGCCGCATTATCTGACATACCAATGGGTTCAATGCCGAGAGTTACACCTGCATCTTGAGTATTACCGTCTTGATCTACCGCTTGGAATGTCACATGTACCTGACCCGTAAAATCTTCAGCAGGAGCGAATACAATATCACCAGACTCATCAACTGAGATCGTACCCTGAGTAGGGTCAACCAAGTTGAGATGTTCAATCGTAAATGTCTCACCTTCCGATGCCTCAATATCAGATAATTCCAGTAGGTCATCACTACTAAACATTAAGACTTCATTGACTTCACCTTGAATACCTTCATTAACAGTGGTCGACTCTGCTGCTGGAATATTTGAAATTTCGTCACCATAATCAACCGTTGTGGCTGTTACTGTAACGAAGAAATTACCCGACCAATTCTCTGGAGGTGTAATTTCAAGAACATCAACATCCCAATTCATTAAATTGATTTGCTGGCCTTCTTCTGTAATTTCAACAGTATTAACACCATCGCTCACCACAAATCCGACCGGATAACCTGACATCACGAGTGCTGTCATCGATTCAGAGTCATCCATCATACTGATGTTCAAATCGAGTAAGCCGCTGCCATCTTCCGTTATTAATAATGGGCCATCATGCTCTGTGGTTATCATTGCACCATCAGCAACGGGGCGAACAAAAACAGGCATTGACGTTTCATAGGTAGATTGCCCATCGGTCACTTCCACCGTCATTGCAACGCTACCAGCAAAATCACCTTCTGGTACAAAGGTCCACGTACCGTCGTCGTTGTCGACCACACTTCCCTGAGCTTCTTCACCTTCCGCTGTCAGCACTCGCGATATAGAAACACTCGCACTGTCGATATCATCGAAAAGTCCCAGCAACGATTCCGATGTGAAGGTTACACCTTCATCCTCGAACGTTGTGAGCGAAGCATTACCCGTTGCGAATGGTGCATCATTAACGGGGATCACATCGACACTCACATTGCCTTCAACAGTATGTTCACCATCAGTAACGCTGTATGTTAGTTCAACCAAGCCATTAAAATCTGGCGGAGGTGCAAACGAGTAGCTTCCATCTGGATTTGGGGTCAACGTACCACCCAGAGGTGCTTTGATCTCAAGCCCAACCAGTGATAGGTCATCCCCTTCAATATCGGTGACTTGGCTTAATAAGAAATCAGGGTGAAGGATTAACTCTTGATCTTCATTCACTTCTGCGGCCAAAGGTTGCTGCACTTCAGGTGCATCATTTACCGCTTCAAAATCAATATGGATACTGTTTTCAGTCGTCAGTTCACCATCTGTGACTTTATAAGTAAGTTCTACTGTGCCGTTATAATCTTCATTCGGAATAACGCTATATGTACCATCCCCGTTATCTTGTAGTGTGGCATCATTGCCCTGCAAAGTAAGATCGACAATATCGAGATCCAAGCTATCAATATCTGATGCTTGCTCAAGTAATTGCTGTTCGGTGATCACCACAGGGGCAAACTGAGTCGTATCTTCAGATTGTGAATAGGCTTCAGATAATTGAGCCGAAAGTTCAATGGGCTCATTCGCTTGATTTTCTTGATGATGGAAAGCCACTTCTTCGGTCATTTCCGAGCCATCAATATCAATTGAGGTAAAGACTGCTGAATCCGGAGCCACTTGCGAAACGGTCATGTTCTGAACAACATAAGTACCATTTCCCTGAATCGTCCCTAGCTCAAAACTCGCAACAGGCTCATCAGCGGTTAACGTGTAAGTGGTAACATAACTATGCGGGTCATCTTTATGGTAAGTTTCCGAATCAATAACATTCCCTTCATCATCGAAAGCCTTTATTTCAACTTCAGTAAACTTAGCCGATGACTCCATAAAGTAGCCACCTAAACCATCCAGCGTGAAACTAATTTGGTTTATGTTCTCGCCATCAATTTCGACCGTAAGCTTTTCATCACGACTTAATCCATTTCTATCGTTGTCACCAATACCGTGACCAACATGAGTGTTACCATTCCACGCACCTAACGGACCATCATTACTGGAAGTAGTTACTGTCAGATCACCATCAGTGAATTGTCGAGTATGGCTATCAATCGCCTCGCCCCAATCGTCAAGCTTGGCGTTATCGTCGAACGTACCAATCATGCTATCGTGAGTTACTGCTTGGACGGCATCTTCATCAGGCGCGCAACGAATTTCAGTATCATGAGTTACCTCATCGCCAACCTGCATGGCAACCCACTCATCATCAATAAGTGCTTCGATTGTGCCAAATTCAGGTTCTTGATCGAGGCGGATCATTGGCTCTTCGCGCATCGATACACCCACGGTGGTATCTTCTTGAGCCGTTAGGAATATCTCATCACCAGCATCAGGAGCGTCGTTAACTGGGGTAACCGTTAAATCAACACCGCTAGAAACGGTCTCTACACCATCTGAAATGTCGTAGCTGAGGTATAAGTCACCGTTGAAGTTTTCTGGTGTCGAAATCGTGAAGCTGCCGTCGGGATTTTCAGTGATTTCTACGTCGGGGTTGGCCGAAGTCAGGTTGCTTGCTGTTAGGTCATCGCCGTCAATATCTGAAGCATTTGCCAATAACTCATCTTGCGACAAGGTTAGCGTACCATCTTCATCCATTTCAGCGGCAATGTGATCGCCGGCTTCGGGGCCATCGTTGACTGCAGCAACTGTTAAATCAACACCGCTAGAAACGGTCTCTTCACCATCCGAAATGTCGTAGCTAAGGTATAACTCACCGTTGAAGTTTTCCGGTGTGGTTATAGTGAAACTACCATCGGGGTTTGCGGTAATTTCCACATCAGGATTGGCCGAGGTCAGGTTGCTGGCCGTTAAGTCATCGCCGTCAATATCGCTAGCATTCGCTAATAACTCATCTTGCGATAACGTCAGCGTGCCGTCTTCGCCCATTTCAGCGGCGATGTGATCGCCGGCTTCAGGGCCGTCGTTAACTGGAGTAACAGTTAAATCGACACCGCTAGAAACCGTTTCTTCACCATCAGAGATATCGTAGCTGAGGTATAAGTCACCGTTGAAGTTTTCTGGCGTGGTTATAGTGAAACTACCATCTGGGTTTGGCGTGATTTCAACATCGGGATTGGCCGACGTTAGGTTACTTGCTGTTAAGTCATCGCCATCGATATCTGAAGCATTGGCCAGTAACTCATCTTGCGATAACGTCAGCGTGCCGTCTTCGTCCATTTCAGCGGCAATGTGATCGCCGGCTTCAGGGCCATCGTTGACTGGGGTAACCGTTAAATCTACCCCACCCTGAACGGTCTCCTCACCATCAGAGATGTCATAACTCAAAGACAGCTCACCGTTGAAGTTTTCTGGCGTGGTAATGGTGAAACTACCATCGGGGTTTGGCGTGATCTCCACATCGGGATTGGCCGAGGTCAGGTTGCTGGCCGTTAGGTCGTCGCCGTCAATATCGCTAGCATTCGCTAATAACTCATCTTGCGATAACGTCAGCGTGCCGTCTTCGTCCATTTCAGCGGCGATGTGATCGCCGGCTTCAGGGCCGTCGTTGACTGGGGTAACCGTTAAATCGACACCGCTAGAAACAGTCTCTACACCATCTGAAATGTCGTAGCTAAGGGATAAGTCACCGTTGAAGTTTTCCGGTGTGGTTATAGTGAAACTACCATCGGGGTTTGCGGTAATTTCCACATCGGGATTGGCCGAGGTCAGGTTGCTGGCTGTTAGGTCATCACCGTCGATATCTGATGCATTTGCCAGTAACTCATCTTGCGATAACGTCAGCGTGCCGTCTTCATCCGTAACAGCTTCAATATGATCGCCGGCTTCAGGGCCATCGTTAACTGGGGTAACCGTTACATCGACACCACTTGAGACGGTCTCTTCACCATCAGAAATGTCGTAGCTAAGGTATAAGTCACCGTTGAAGTTTTCCGGTGTTACGATGGTGAAGCTGCCGTCTGGATTTGGCGTGATTTCAACATCAGGATTGGCCGAGGTCAGGTTGCTAGCCGTTAGATCATCGCCGTCAATATCGCTGGCATTGGCTAATAACTCATCTTGCGATAACGTCAGCGTGCCATCTTCATCCATTTCAGCGGCAATGTGATCGCCGGCTTCAGGGCCATCGTTGATTGGGGTAACCGTTAAATCAACACCGCTAGATACGGTTTCCTCACCATCAGAAATGTCATAGCTGAGGTATAAGTCACCGTTGAAGTTTTCCGGTGTGGTAATGGTGAAGCTGCCATCGGGATTTTCAGTGATTTCTACGTCGGGATTGGCCGAGGTCAGGTTGCTAGCCGTTAGGTCATCGCCGTCAATATCGCTGGCATTGGCCAGTAACTCGTCTTGCGTTAGTGTCAGCGTGCCGTCTTCATCCATAACAGCGGCAATGTGGTCGCCCGCTTCAGGGCCGTCGTTGACAGGTGTTACCGATAAATCAACACCGCTTGAGACGGTTTCCTCACCATCAGAAATGTCATAGCTGAGATATAAGTCACCGTTGAAGTTTTCTGGCGTGGTAATAGTGAAACTACCATCTGGGTTTAGCGTGATTTCCACATCGGGATTGGCCGAGGTCAGGTTGCTAGCCGTTAGGTCGTCGCCGTCAATATCGCTAGCATTGGCCAATAACTCATCTTGCGATAACGTCAGCGTGCCGTCTTCGTCCATTTCAGCGGCAATGTGATCGCCGGCTTCAGGGCCATCGTTGACAGGTGTTACCGATAAATCAACACCACTTGATACGGTCTCGGTACCATCAGAAATGTCGTAGCTAAGGTATAAGTCACCGTTGAAGTTTTCCGGTGTTACGATGGTAAAACTGCCATCTGGATTCGCCGTGATTTCAACATAGGGATTGGCAGACGTCAGGTTGCTGGCCGTTAAGTCATCGCCATCGATGTCGGAAGCATTCGCCAATAACTCATCTTGCGATAACGTCAGTGTACCATCTTCATCCATTTCTGCGGCGATGTGATCGCCGGCTTCTGGGCCGTCGTTGACGTCCTCAACATTGATTTCGAAAACTTGTTCAGTGATTTCCTGATCCCAGTCACTTGGCGCTTCTTCACCTTCACTCGGTGCAACATTTACCGCAAAGTCTTTTGATGTGACAGCGACATCAGGGTTATCGCTTTGTGGTTGTGGACTGTTATTTGCTCCCTGAGGAGAAGCACTATTATTTTGTGCTGCTTGAGGGGCACCTTGCAGCGCAGGTTCTTCACTCTGTTGACGTTCGCCGCTTCCTTGTAACGAAGATCCAGCTTGACCACCTACCGACTGAACACCTGATTCATTTTGTTCGTCAGATCCCTCTCCACCATTGTCTTCTATAACTTGGCTTTGCGAGTTTTCTTGAGAGCCTCGTTGACTTTGATTTTCTGGCTCTCCATTTTGCTGTGGTGACACCCTCTCACCTTGCTCTTGAGCTTGACTTTGCTCTTGACGACCATTTTGATTAGGTCCACCTTGGCGCAAGTTTTCAGAACTCGTTGTTACATTTGCATTTTGCTGATTTTCCTGTTGTCGCTGTTGCTGGGCAGCCTGTTCCGAGTTGGATGATTCTCCCGAAGTTTCAACAGCTTCGTTTAGGATCTTCTCATCCTGAGATGGCTTGTTTCTATTACTCATACCGACTCCCTTCAATATTTTCAGCGCAGCGCAATTATATTATTCGCAATATAAGAATTGTGGTCGCCTATTGATAGGAGTGCCAAAAAAACACGGAGAAATGTATAAAAAATCGTACACAGATCAAGAAATTAAACATATAAAAAATCCGCCATACATTTAGCAGAGCGGATTCAAGGGATATTTTAATTATCAGATAGTTACAAATCAGGCGTAGCGGCTAATCATATTAAAAATAGTTTCATATTTATATGGTTTGAGTAGCACATTATCCATGCCGGAATTTAGGCATTCATTAATTTCTTCTTGGGTGGTTAATGCTGTATTACCAATGATCACAACCTTACGGCTTAACTGTCCTGTTTGTTGCATCGTGCGCTCTTTGTCACGAATTGATTGTGTTGCCTCTATACCCGACATTCCTGGCATTAAGCAATCCATAAAAATAATGTCATAATTATTTTCCTGCCACTCATCAATCGCACTCTCTCCGCTATTAACGACTTTCACATTCGCGCCAATGCGTTTAAGCATTCTTGATAGAATAAACTGCTGAGAGGGGTCATCATCAACAACAAGAAGTTGCTTCTCAACAAAGCGTTCTTCTTTCGTTCCTGCTGGTTTAGCAGATATTTCTGAAGCGCCTTGAGAACGAATAAATTCTGACAGTGCAGCAATATCATCATGATAAATTGGGTAATGCCATACCGCAGTTAGCCTTTCACTAAGCTCTTCAGATAACTCGTTTCGTCTTGAAACAAATACGGTTTTACCTTGGGTTCGGCCAGTCACGCCTTTTAACATCGTGGCCATGTTAACCCCTTTGAATCCATCCATAAGAACGACACAGCTATACCCAGCACCACTTGCAATGCGCTTCATTAATTGGTGCAACGAGCTTACGACCTCATAATTCAGACCTGTATCCTGTAGTTTGAGCAAGAGTATTTCGCGCTCAAGGCAGGGTTCGCCACACACAATCACATTCTCTGTAGGTTCTGTTGAGAGGGCTTCTAATCTGGCTGTCGCAACCAACTCGAATGAAATTTCTGCAGCAATAGATTCATCGTGTAAAGGTTTGAAAACAACACCACCCGTAAAGAAATTACTAACGAGCTTAGAGTAGAAACTATCATCAAATTTACCTGTACCTTGTTCACTATCATGATGGAATTGATGACGTAGGGTGTCTAATGCCGTCAATTCATCTTTTACAGGCAATAACGTCACGGACAGCTTTACCTTATCGAGTGCTGTACTATCACAGTCAACAATAAGAGTGAATTTACGAGGGCCGACTTGTTCAACCAAGCGCACAAGCACGTTATACAAACACCAATAAAAGCGGTAGTTATTGCCTAATGTTGATTCGGGTACGGCAGGAGTAACATAAAAATCAATTTCTTTATTTAGAGCGCGGCATTTCGCATTCAGTAACACGACAACACGCTTAATTTGATCCCTGATAATGATTTTCTCATCTAATGATTGCTTATTATGAGAAAAGACAGAAATGAAGTTATCAGAAAGTTGTTCAAGTGACTCAAGGGCAATGTTTATTTCAGAGCTAAATACATTTTTACTGTCATTATCGACATCATCATTAATAGAAAGTCCCCCAGCAACAATACTGGTTAGTGCATGTATTTCATAACCCAAAAATGAAGCTAATGATTGTAATTTATCATTCTCAATTTCAGTTTCATTTAAAAGCTCAATCTTATGCGAGTTAGCTTTCATCACCAGCTTAATTAATGATGCAAGCTGATCAATATCACTCGTATTTTTATCTTTTTCGATGTGGCTATGTGCTTCTAACAAGTTACTTAAATATTGTAATTGTACCTTTTCTTTTTGACGCAACTTCCATTGCATCATCAATAAAAAAAACAAGACCGTTGATATCACTAATACTAAAGTAGTCAGTATTATCGCCATTTGCTTTTCTTGACTTAATTGTTGCTCATACTGAACGGTAAAGTGTTGTTTCGACTTACTTAATTGCTCTTTCAATTCATTCGAAGAGCGTGAAAGCCCCTTTAAAGCTTCCGGTTGACGGCTTGTCCCTTGCTGATGTGCCTCAAGGGTTTGAAGTACAGCTTTTAACGGTATATCCATTGAAAAACCAAGCTGTAGCTTATTTTCTTCATGCAATCGTTGGTTTACCTGTAATAGATTTTCTATCTGTCCTTTTAGTTCAACCAATGAACTTTCTAGAGTATCGGCATCACGATTAACGTACTCAGTCGCAGATTCAACTAACCACAAGCCATCCAATTGGTTAATCATACTCGTGATAAGTACCTCTAGCTCCCCTTCTTGCGAGCTGGAAAGTCCAAGCAGTGTTTGTCGCATTGCCAGGATATAACTACCGTGTGGTGATAGTTGATTATCATCAACCAAGCTAATGGGTAAAATTTCATTATGGTAGTCAGCATTAACTAACTCAATGACATGTTCTTTTTGAGTAAGACCATGCCGATACGATGCCCATATTAGAACAATAGCAAAACAGGCAATGGCTGCTCCAACCGTACCCACAGCAAGAAGTAAGCGCTTATAATTCCATTTAAATAACACACTAAACATTTACCGCTCCCTAAATGCTTCTTTTAAGCCAAACACCACTGGTTTAACAACATATTCAATCACACGTTTTTCACCTGTGCTGATATCAGCATTCATCTCCATTCCCGGTTTAACTGGAAACTGGCTTCCCGTAGAAGAAAGAACATTCGCCGATAGTTTGACATCACCTTTATAATAAATTTCATCATCTTCTTTAAAACTACTGGCACTGATATTGGTTAAAATACCCTTCAATGCACCAAATTTTGTAAAGTCATAAGTATCAAACTTCAACGCAACAGGCTGACCGACTTGGACGAAGCCAATGTCTTTCGGGTTAATTTTAACTTCCGCTTTTAACCCTTCTTCAAGTGGGACGATCTCGGCAAGTATCCCACCAGGCTCTAGTATGGCTGACTCATGTTTCAGCGGCAGATCATGAATAATGCCATAAACTGGCGAACGAATAACAAGCCGTTCGGTTTTATCAATATCGACATGCCGTGTTTGGTTTAATTCCTGTATTTGGTCTTCTTCAAGTTTCAACTCAGCACTATATTTTGCATTTCTGGAAGAGACTGTTTGCAGCCATTGGTTATTCAAATCAACTAACGTATCTTCCGTTGTCATGATCGACTCTTGAAGGTTCTCTATTTCCCGTATCATATTCATTTCTTGAATCTGGCTATTTACCAACTCCAAATACGACGAGGTTTGCTGATCATAAAGTGTCTGTCGCATTTGCACTTGCTCTTTAATCAACCCCAGTTGTTTTCTTGATGAAACAAGGCGCTGATTCATACTTTTGATCAGCTTTTCTTTACTATCAACCTGCCCAGATAACAACCTATCTTCAGCTGTGATTAATGCTAATTCAGAGCGGTACATTTGCTCATGTACCAACCTTAATGCACGATAGTTTAAGCTACTATCATTGCTAACATTATCAAATTTAACAGACACACCGTTGAGTAGCGCTAATAAACGTTCCCGCGCAAACAAATGACTTAATAATTGATTTTTAGAGATGGCGTTTTGAGAAGTCCGAGTTTTATCCTTAAGTTTGGCAATGATATCGCCTTTTTGAACGACATCCCCTTTTTGAACTGAATAATGTTCAATCATACCGCCTTCAAGATGCTGTAACCGCTCAAGCGCAGCAACAGGAACAAGTTCACCCCTCGCGGTGGACACTTCTTCTAGCTTTGCAAAATATGACCAGGCAATCGCCAATAAAAAAAAGAAAAAAATCGTCACAACAACAGTATGCGTAGCCTTTCGACCCGCTAACATTTTACCTTCAAGCACATGTACAGCGCTATTTGTATGGCGACTAGTCTCTTTACTAATAGCATCAATTCGCCCAACCAGTTCGGCGCGTTCATCTTTTACTTCAAGTTGATTTTTTCTCTGCTCAACAGGTTCTTCAGCCATATTTATTCCCTTTCACATAGCTATTTTATTTGTTTAGCCAAGCTTGTTATGACCTTATCGGAGGCTCCGAAATATTTTTGATTGCCCATTTCATCCAATAATAATGCTTTATCCGACAACCTTAGATATTCGGTATTACGCGTCGCAACGACAACTGTTGCACCACGACTTAACTCTTTTAATTTGGCTCTAAATTGATAACTCGACTCGACATCTAATCCCAACCCTGGCTCATCTAAAATCACTAATCCACTGCGTTTACAAAACGCCATTGATAATTTTAATCTCACTTTTATGCCGCTAGGCAAAGCATCAAGAAATAGTTTATCGAGAACAGTTTCAATACCATGAGGTAACCAGTTATCTAATCCAAAGCTATTTAACGCACTTTCCATCGTGTGATCATCAACGTTACTAACGGCTAGCATGAAGTTTTGACGTACTGTGCAGTTATATAACCATGTATCTTGTGGAATATACGTTATCGCATTACGGTAAACATACGATGGAAATTGCTGAAGGTTATAGCTATCAACCACCACTTTGCCCTGATAGTTATCATACAGACCCGCGATAATGCGCAGTAACGTTGATTTCCCCGATCCGCTGGGGCCAACAATCGTCACTATATCCCCCTTGTAAAAGTTGGCATTTATTTGGGACAACCCCGTGCTTGTTCCTGCATAACGGTAGTTAATATTCAATAACTCAACGTTACCATCCAATTGTTCAATTGGCAGTGTATTGCTCAATGATGCTCGCTCATCATCTAAACCCATTAAGCGATTAACTTGATGTCCTGATATGGATAACTGCTTCATTCGAATAATGGTGTTATAGATAGCTTGAAGTGGACCAAGCGCTTTCCAGACCAGCATCACCATAGCAATCATCACACCCGGTTCAATCTCTTGAGCTAATACGCCTTCAACCGTTACAACAATACTTAGGACACCAATAAATTGCGTCAAAAATGCGCCAAAGTCGCCAATAAATCCTTGTAAACCTGCTAGTCGATAGCTGTCTTTTGCTGACTGCCCATTGGCTATATCAAACCTGACCTTCAATATTTGAGCAAGAGGTAACGATTTAATCCCCCGAAGATTACTGAGCACTTCAAACCAACTGCTCTGCTTATTACTGTTTGCTCTCGATGACTTCATCATCTGTGATTGGTACTGGAAACGTGCATAAAATCCAAAGCCAATAAATAGCACAATACCACCAAGAGTTACTAAAGCAGCAGACCCGGCTAATACGACTAAAGCACCAATGAAGATAACAATAAAAGGCAAGTCTAAATACGCCAGCGTACCTGTGCTTGTGACCAATTTACGAAATTGGTCGATATCTTTAACCCGGGCAATTTGGTTGGTTACTCCCGCATTTTTTATCAGTCGATACGGTAGCCAAATCAGCTTACAAAACACCTCATAGGAAATCGTTTCTGCCAGCTCACGTCCAGAAGAGGCGAGTATACGTAATCGAATATTTTTTAACGCAAACTCAAATGTACAAGCGACCGATGCACCAACCGCTATCCACCCTAAAGTACTTAAACTGCCACTGGTCAGTGCCAAATTATAAATACTCATGATATAAAGCGGAGTCACTAACCCCATAAGGTTAATGAAAAAACTCAGTAGCAATAAGAGGTTTATCTCTGTTTTATAACGAAGAAAAGCATGCTTAAGCCAATTGGTTTTATCCGCTGTTTGTGGAGGTGGCTCTTTATAATAACGCGAGTAATCATCAATGAAGATAATATCAACTGTATATTCAGGAATTGAAAAATTTTCTAACTGCCCTGAATAAGGATCCCAAATAACGGCGTTACCTTCATTATATTCAACCACTAGCCCTTCAACACCGTTGCCTTCAATATAAAAAGGCACCGTCATATTCTGATAATGTTTAAGGTTGATTGTTTCTTGTGATGTTTTATAGCCTAATCGGCTAAATGTTTTTTCGATATTCGCAAAGTTACTCTCTTCTTCTAAAATGATAAAATCGGCTAGCTTTTCTGCTGTGCCTTCCCAACCAATTGCCACCAACCAAGTAGACATTGTTGATACGAGTGGATTCTTTTCATTAACCTGCCCTATCCAACTGTGGTTGAATGTTTTCAGTCGCTGGCTAACATCGGCTATATTGACAAAACCCTGCATCGACTAGCCCTCAACGCTGATAACAAGATCAGCATTATTAATAATGATTGGGTTATGCGTTGACACCACAAAAATGTGTCGAGAGGAAAACGTTCTAATTACTTGGTCTAGAGACCGTATGTAATCTTCGTCGGATATCCAATCAACATTATCAAGTAACACCACATGACTACCATTTACAATGGCCTGAACAATTAACAAGCTTTGAGCGATTTTATTCGGGACCGTGTTTTTCAATCCATTAGTGACTTGCGTATAAAAGCCCTTTGATAATAAATTAATTTCATCTCGAATTTTAAACGCATCACATATAGCTAATGCTAACGAATTTAGGTGGGGTCTAAAGCACGTTAAATTATCGATAATCGATGCCGTAATGAAATCGGTGTCTTGGTCAATATAGGTAACCCTTCGATTCCAATCACTTTCATCATAATGCTGTAAAGCTCGCCCAGCGATCATAACTTCGCTGGTGTTTGCAAAGTCATGTCCCGCTAAACGTGTTAGCCAGCGGGTTTTCCCTGCACCATTACTACCCGTGACACAAACCAGCATACCTGGGGTTAATTGATACTGTCGTAAGTCATCAGCCCCACTGACCTGCGTAACCGTTAATTCAAAATTGTCAGCTAACGTATGAGTACGATCTGTCTCGCCACTATCAAGACTAAGTACCTGCTCTATTTCATGTTTATAGATTTTGTGCTGTTTATAGCGAGACCAATAAGAGAAGGATTGCTGTAACGGGCCACTAAAGCGATTCATTAGCATAACAATCGCGGCCATTGCACCTTGTGATAATTCCCCTTGAATTACCAAACCTGCACAAATTACGACCTGAACAATAACGGCTAATCCTGAAATATATTGTGTACGATTATCCTGTTCGCCAACTTGCAGAGTATGGTTGAAGTTAAGCAGTTCACGCTGCTTAAATAACGGCCTGAGCCAATTTTCAATCCTTGATTCCATCGCATAACCTTTCAGCGTATCGACCGAACGGATGACCTCGATGAGCCTGGAGTTTGCATTCGATTCAAGTTCACGCGACTGCTGTAAAACCTTCTGTGTCCGTTTATCCGAAATCCGATTCATTACAGCCAAGCAAATAATGACGAGAATAGGCACAACCAGCGCTAGTGGCTCCATCAAGCCAATAATAATTGCCGTTAAACAGGCAGAGAAAGCATTAATATGAGCAACCAATGACTGACCAGAGTAGAACTCTTTTAATTCACCGACATCCCTAACTGATTCTAAATAAGCACCTTGCTCCCGCTTAAAATATTGCGATAAGTTTGCATTGAGAATGGCACTGAACATTCTCTCATGCATCTTCATTTCGAAATTTACAGCTGCGTAATTAATGATTTTCTTTTGCAGTGTTTTGATCAGAAGTTCTAATAAGCCGACGGCTACCAAAATAACAAAAATTGAATATAGTGTTGAACGAGTTTGGTTTGGGACGACTCTATCGTAGAGCATCAACATAGAAAGCGGTAACGCAAGCCCCGTAATAGTGAGCATCACCCCTGTCATGACAACCATTAGTTTATCAGTAAACGCTTGCTTGCCTTCCTGACCTAGCAAGCCTTTATCACGAGTTTCTCCATCAACATTATCAGGCTCAATGATGCCTTTTGCTACATTCTCAGTCACGGTTCATTCCATCCATAGCTCAACCATAATTAACCCGGCACCTATGTATAGAATTTTAGAACGATATAAAAAATATGATAATAAAGTGATGATATTTTTGACAAAATATGAGCTGTATCATATTGCTGACAAAATGAGTGATAACGTTAAGAGATGTGAAATATAGAAAAGTTACTGCAAGCTTTCAACAAAGATCATCGGCTCATGATATTTCACGTCAATGCCATCGTCTTGTAACTCGTCAATCAAGTCATCACTCATTTCGACAAACGTTTCGCTCAAAAAATCACAGATCGCCTCACCGCCTTCAGAAATCGCCAACGCTGAAAACCACAACTTCAGGTTTTTATTTTTTGCGGCTAAACAGCGATGAAGCCGCTCGCAATCCAAACGGGCAATATCAACAATGGTTAACGCTAAATATGTCGCTAATCCTTGTTCACGAAATGACTCGCTAACATAGATGGTATGTAGCACAACCTCGTAGAATAAATCAGAGTGGCTGGCTAATCGTTTGGGGTCATCAAGATAACGGCTAAATGTCGCAACACCGGATAAACGGCCTTGAATATATAGCTCTAAAACTACATCGTTTTCGCCCGGAGTCTGGTGTTTAACCGATGATTCTAACTGACACTCCAACGCCAATTGCCTGACTTGGTGATACTCCTGTTCGAAGCTACGTACTTCATGGCTTAACTGCTCTAGCGGCTTTACTAGCATAGTGCAGTTCGCCACAGCTCCAGGTGAGTCTGAAAGTACTAAGGGGATATTTTTAAGTGGCGTTAGCACTAGCTCATCATGATTCAACATCGCAACTTTCACACAGGTTTACTATTAAAAAAATCTTGCCAAAGTGTACCAAAGTACGGTTTCACAGTAGCTTGGTGTCGATAAAGTTGTGAGCCTGATTGGATTTTGTAGGTGTATATTGGAAGAATCCAGCAACTCAAAGCCATCTGGGGCTTGGGCATAAGGCCAATACCATTAGCCATATTAAAAAGTTAAAGGCTCTAATATCAGAGCCTTTTCATATTAATCACTAACTTTTTAGTTCTTCAAGATCAGTGACCTTTTTAATAACCGAACTCTTTTTAAGTGCCCAGCCAATAATAAAGATGGTCATAGCACAGAGTAAGAACACAACCCTGCCCCATAATGGATTTGGAATCAATGTCATAGCTAACAGACCCGCACTCATATACATCACCATTGAACCTAGTTTATTACGCTGCTCAGCATCTACAGCATCATACTCATCCTCAGAAATAATCGGCGTCTCAACGTCCTTGAAGAATTTATCTGTCTCCTCTTTATGCGTGTCTTTCTCTTCGCTATATAATAGAGACGTTGAGATAAAGAAGCCTGCTGTAAGAAATAGATGTGCAGCAATCGTTGCTGCTATTCGAAGTTCACCTGCCTCACGGCGAGTAAGATCATCCACTCCAAACCATCCGGCAATTACATCTGCAGTAACAACGCTAGTCATTAACCACGATACAAGCATTCCCACAACAACGGTTGCCCATGGTGCCCAGCTAGGTGTCCGTTTAAACAGCATACCAAAGAACAGAGGTACTAATAATGGTACTTGGACCATGGTTGAAACCGACATCATTAGTTCAAATAAACTCATATCTTTCAGAGAACTAAAGAACAATGCGACAAAGATAACCAACACGCCACTAAATATACTCATCACCTTACCAACATACAAAAGATGAGAATCACTCGCGCCTTGTTTTGCAAAATAGGGCTGATAGATACTACGCACGAAGATGCCAGAGTTACGATTTAAGGCTGAATCCATCGTCGACATGGTTGCAGCAAATAGACCTGCTAGTAATAATCCAACCGTACCGATTGGCATCGAATTTTGAGCAAAGACTAGATACACGGCATCAGCTGCCTTGCCACCCAGTTGCGGGTACTGAGCAGTCGCATCAGGATAAAGAATGGCTGACGCCCATGGTGGAATAAACCAAACAATACTGCCTATGCCCATCAAGACCATGGCAAGTAACGCTGCTTTTCTCGCATTATTGGTATCTTTTGCGTTTAAGAATCGATATGAGTCCTGCATGTTATTGATACTTTGAAGTTGCTTAACAACAAAAAAGATCAACGCGCAGACCAGTAGGAGCGGATAATTCATATCCGGACCCATCATAAAGCTGGTTGGAAACTCGGTAACAATCGTTGTTGGTCCTCCGACAGCGATCAGCGCGACAATGGCACACGCGATAGACACTATTGCAACAACAAGAGTCTGGACAAAGTCCGAAGCTACGACCCCCCAAGCTCCTGAAATAACAGAAACCATCAACACAGATAAACCAGTTACGATGATCGTAGTATTTAGATCAGAATCAAATACTGCACTTGAAAATACGCCTAGAGCATTAAGCGAAACACCCGCATTGATAAAACTGAAAATGATTAACGCCCACGAAAAAAACTGCTCATTATGTCGTCCAAATCGACGCCTAACAGCTTCCGTTGGTGTATCGACCCTCATCTGACGAAAGCGGTGAGAAAAGTATAAATAAGCGAAAAGATAAGCGACGGTATTAGCAATAAATAGTAAAGCAACAGAAAAACCATCGGTAAACGCTTTACCCGCAGCGCCAGTAAAGGTCCAAGCGGAAAACTGCGTCATAAATGCCGTCGATCCCACCATCCACCAAAGCATTTTACCGCCACCACGAAAGTAATCACTCGTCGAACGATTAGCCATTTTCTTAAAGGCAAATCCAATCCCTACAATCAGAGAAAAGTAACCGAAAATAACAAGATATTCATAGATCATATTTTTACCTTAAACTTAAAACTACAGTAGGTTATTTACATCTACCCAACGATCATTTTTGCGAATTAAATCGATAATTAGCTGATACTTACATCCATCTTTAAATGTTTGGTAAGGTCCAACGTCAATACCGTTTAGATCTTTTACAAGTTGAGTGGCTAGATGCGTCCAGCTACGCTGCGTTTCGCATTCAATATTAGGTAGTTGGTCATCAATATCACTTGGCAATGTAACTTCGATCCATTCACCGTTTTTCCACACGGACAGTGGGCCATCGCCATAGTGGCCTTTAATGTAAATCGACCCCTTGGTGCCATGAAATACAATATGATCGTCATTGAAGCGAGGTGTTAGACCGCCATGCTTAAACAATACAGATACCGGTTGCGCAGCAGGAATACGGCTCTCGATTTGCGCCAACACCGTGTAAGACCACTCGACATCACAGTCACGCCACTCAAGTTCAGGATCATTGATATCCTCCGGAATAAAATTACGACGCTCGGTAAAGTTATGCACGCCTTCAACAACGGGTGCCTTGGGCATGTCATTACGCACTTCACCACTAATTGACAAGATATTTTCACCCACGACATCAGTCACAATCGACAGCAGATGAGTGAAGTTGTTATTTAAACGACCACCACCTGCTTCAGTACGGTGCGACCAACCGAAGGGAATATGGCGATCCAAGTTAAAGTGAGAAATGCACTCCACTTCAGTTGGCTCGCCAATGACATCTGCTGCCACCAATTGCTTGGCATGCATGATCTCAGGCATGTAGCGGAAACTTGAGGCAAAAGCAGTTTTCACTCCCTTTTCTTCCGCCAAGCGGTAAACTTCCAGTGCGGTTTCACCACTCTCAGTCAGCGGCTTGTCACAAAAGATATGACAACCAAACTGAATTGCTTCCTTGATCGCGTCAACGTGCGCACCACCAGGGGTAGCAATAGAAACGATATCCGGCTTGCAAAGCTCAAGGGCCAAGGCCCAATTTGTGCCAGAATATGGAATACCCATCTTTTCAGCGACTTCAGTCACAACATGCTCAGTACGGCCGACAATACCCACAACCTCAGCACCTGCATCACGAAATGCTTTAGCATGCCCTTGACCGGCAAAACCGGTTCCAAATACTAATACTGTTTTCTGCATGGACAGTTCCTAGTTAATTATTTTGTTCCACGAGCAGTGACCTACCCTCAACAGAGATTTGTAATAGGTCACTTTCATAATTTATTGGTTTACCAATGCCAAAGGGTGCCGTCTTCTAAGCGACTAACAGGTAGGTATGAGCGCTTATAGGTATATTTTTCTGCCGCTACCTCATCAAATTCCACACCGAGCCCTGGAGCATCACTGACTAGAATCATGCCGTTTTCCAGTTTCATGTCATGTTTGAAGATTGATTGACACTCTTCGTTTCCAAAGCCCACAAACTCTTGAATACCAAAGTTATGGGTTGAGATATTAAGGTGCATATGAGCTGCAAAACAAATCGGAGACAAATCAGGCGCGCCATGAGGGGCAGTACGTACATTGTAAACAGCAGCAAAATCTGCAATTTTCTTCATACCAGTGATACCACCCGCGTGTGTTGCCGCAGTGCGGATATAATCAATTAACTGGTTTTGCAGCAAATCCTTGCAATCCCAAATGGTGTTATACGTTTCGCCCAGAGCAAGAGGAGTTGTCGTGTGGTGGCGGATCAGCTTATAGTTTTCTTGGTTTTCAGCAATTGATGCGTCCTCCAAGAACAACAAATTATAAGGTTCAAGCATCTTGCCCAGTTTTGCTGACTCGATTGGGGTTAATCGACTATGAGTGTCGTGAAGAAATTCTGCTTGGTCGCCAAATCTCTCTTTTGCTTGAGCGAATAGCTCAGGTACCAATTTGAAGTATTTACTGGTCGACCATTCTTGTTCAGGCGGCAACGGACGCGTTCCCTGCAATTCGAAATAATCTTTCTTATCTCCCAACACCCCATACGTTTCTTTTAGGCCTGGGATAGCAGATTGCAGTCGGACAGCTTTAAAGCCTTGCTCAATCAGTTGTTCCGTTTTATCCAGTGTATCTTCAATAGTTTCCCCATTCGCGTGGGCATAAAGTCTTACTCCATCACGGCATTTGCCTCCAAGTAACTGATAAACAGGAAGGCCGGCCACTTTACCTTTAATATCCCAAAGCGCCATATCGATTGCCGCAATCGCCGCCATGGTGATTGGACCACGACGCCAGTAAACGCCCATATATAAATATTGCCAGATGTCTTCAATCGAATGGGCATCTCGACCAATCAAACATGGCTTTACATGCTCTTCTAAATACGTCGCTACAGCTAATTCTCTACCATTTACAGTTGCATCACCTAAACCATAAACACCTTCATCAGTGATGACTTTCACCGTAACGAAGTTACGTCCTGGATTGGTAACAAATACTTTTACATCTTCAATTTTCATTGCACATACTCTTATAGAAATATAACCAAACTGGCTTGGTAAATCGGTTTGGTAAATCGGTTTGGTAAATCGGTTTGGTAAATCGGTTTACCAACAATAATCCAGATCCAAGGATAAAATGTCAACGATCTAAATTTGATCGAATTAACACTTTTAAGATGCCTGTATGAGAAAAGTTAGAATAATGGGTGTTGCATCACGCGCTAGGCGATTCTAAAACATCGGGATTCAATACTAAAAGGCCGTTTAGACCACATGCCTACGAAACTAGAAAAGTTGAGACACATAATTTTGTTCCCTATTAAGCGAAGCTTAACAGCCAATGTGGATACTTGGTTATGCTCATCATCAATACCATCTAGATCTTTGATTTTTATTTTAAAACTCACGAATTACTACTTTAAATAAAACGATAAGTAAATCGGTTTACTTGCTATCATCTAGTTCCATGGATAAAATACCAACAACCAGATTTTGATGAAGTTGACAGTTTAAGAAGCCTGTATGAAGAAAGTTAGAATGGTTGATGTTGCGACACATGCCGGTATATCCAAAAGCACAGTGTCCCAGTATCTAAATGGCCGTTTTGGCCACATGTCTGCTGAAACCAAGCAGAAGATAAAATCTGCAATTGAGGAGCTTAATTATGTCCCTAATCCAATTGCGCGCAGCTTAAAAGTAGAAAAAACCAAAACAATTGGTGTAGTTGTACGTGATATCGCTGGTTACAACACCAGCCGAGTACTGAGAGGAATCGACGATTTTTGTAAAAAGCATAATTACAACGTACTGATTTATAACAGTGACTTTGATGCACAATCAGAAAAGCGTGCCCTACTCTCATTGCAACAAATGTGTGTTGACGGGATTATCATTACTTCTTCAGGCCTAAACTCTGACTTGATCAATCAGTTTATTAAAAGCAATATGCCTGTTGTTCAATTCCAATTGGAATACTCAGACTGCCAAAGTCATATCGTACTTTCTGATTATCAAGAAGCCGCTTTCCAAGCAACGGAGTATCTAATCCAACTTGGACACAAACGGATCTGCTTTATGGCTCAAGAGTTTACGACCAGTCACTCACGCAAAGCGCGCTACCAAGGCTATCTCGATGCACTTAAGAAATACGGACTAGAGGCTAATGCGGATTTGCTACAGTTTTGGGATCGTGAAACAGGTTTTGCACATTCTCCCCTTGAACTCATCAAGGCATCCAATGCACCCACAGCGATCTTCACTCAACACTTAGCGATTACGACTGATTTGCTTCTCACTTTAAATAAAGCGGATATCGACATACCGAAACAAGTATCGATATTAGGATTTGATGAGATCCCTATGGTGGACCTATTTAAAGTACCAGTCTCTGTAATTAAGCAAAATGCTTATCAGATTGGCGTTGAAACGGCCAAACTTACTATTGAAACGATAATGAATAAACATACCGAGCTTCAGCGTACTATCGTACCTTCCACGCTTGTTAAACGTGATTCATGCCAAAAGGTTTAGCTTCAACTTAATTGTCGGCAAAGACAGGTTCGGCCGCTCGTTAACAGTTGTATGCTAAAACATCATACCTATTATTCCGCCCCGTCAATAATAGGTATGACCTCGCTTGTAAATAACAACCTCATGCCCCACAAGTGAGTTCCAGCTAAAACATCAATAGGTTAAGTGACACAAAAGCAAGTTAGAATAATCTTCTTTATCTGCTCCCCTAATTCACAGTTTTAGCACAAACGTTGTGCTTCAAGACCACTTTAAGAGGCATACAAACTCAAGAGTTAAGATTTATTTAACTTATGATTATATATGTTTGACTACCCTTAACGAAATCGCAGGATTACCATTCCTCCGCTCTATCTGTCGCTCAACACATAGAGCAAACCCACAATAATAAAGCAATATTCCGTCAATCAGCCTGACGGGGAGGAAATCATGCTCACAGAAGTAGCTGAACTATCACGATTACAGTTTGCCAGTACGGCACTGTTTCACTTTATATTCGTACCCTTAACCATAGGGTTAGTTGTTCTGCTCGCGGTAATGGAAACACTGTACGTCATTACTGATCAGCAAATATACAAAGACATGACCAAGTTTTGGGGGAAACTATTTGGTATTAACTTTGCCATTGGTGTCGCTACAGGCCTGACAATGGAGTTCCAGTTCGGGACTAATTGGTCATATTATTCGCATTACGTCGGGGATATTTTCGGTGCTCCACTCGCGATTGAAGCTCTTGTTGCCTTTTTCTTGGAATCAACACTTGTTGGCCTTTTCTTCTTTGGCTGGGATCGTTTATCAAAGCGTCAGCACTTAGCAATTACTTGGCTAACTGCGTTAGGCTCAAATTTCTCGGGATTATGGATTTTGATGGCCAATGGTTGGATGCAAAACCCTGTTGGCGCAGAGTTCAACTTTGAAACCATGCGCATGGAAATGGTCGACTTTTCAGCCGTCATATTCAATCCAGTCACGCAAGTGAAGTTTTTGCATACTGTCTCTGCCGGTTATACAACTGGTGCCATTTTTGTCATGGGCATCAGTGCCTATTACCTCTTAAAAGGCCGAGATATCACTTTTGCTCGTCGCTCATTTGCTGTTGCCTCTGCATTTGGTCTGGCCGCTATACTTTCCACACTGATGCTTGGTGACGAATCAGGCTATGAACTTGGCGATGTGCAACAAACTAAACTCGCGGCTATCGAAGCTGAGTGGCATACCGAAGAAGCACCAGCATCCTTCACCCTTTTTGGTTTTCCAAACCAAGAAACCATGGAAACCGACTACGCGATTAAGATCCCTTACCTGATGGGCATCATTGCCACCCGCTCACTCGATGAGGAAGTGCTAGGTATTAATGATCTAATGAAACTTAGTGAGGCAAGGATCCGTAACGGTATGATTGCCTATGGACTGCTTGAAAAGCTGCGAAATGGCGACAAAACACCGGATAACATTCAGGCTTTTAATGCCGTCAAAAAAGACTTAGGTTACGGCTTACTATTAAAGTCTTACACCGATACTGTCGTCGATGCTACTGAGGAGCAAATCCAACAAGCAACCAAAGACACCATTCCACAAGTTGCCCCTCTATTCTGGAGCTTTAGGATCATGGTTGCCTGCGGAATGCTAATGATGTTCCTCTTTGTCACAGCCTTCTGGTATAGCTGTCGCCGTGATCTCACCAAGCAACCTTGGCTACTCAAGTTGGCACTGATTTCCATTCCACTACCGTGGATTGCAAGTGAAGCTGGTTGGATAGTTGCTGAATATGGCCGCCAGCCTTGGGCTGTTGGTGAGATTCTACCGGTTAATATGGCAGCATCTCAGCTCGAGCCTAGCCAAATCATGGTATCGATAGCGATGGTATACGTCTTGTATTCGCTGTTCTTCGTCATTGAAACATTCCTAATGATCCGCTTTGCCCGTTTAGGTCCAAGTGCCATCAAAACTGGCCGTTACCATTTCGAGACAACGCCTGAATCAAAGTCTCTAACCACTGCAGTTAACCAATAAGGCGGGATGTTATGTTCGACTATGAAACACTTCGATGTATTGCCTGGGCTATTATTGGGCTTTTGCTTATCGGATTTGCCATCACCGATGGTTTTGATATGGGCGTCAGCGCCCTACTCCCTATTCTGGGAAAAAGTGAAAATGATCGCCGAATCATGATTAATACAGTCGCACCTCACTGGGATGGTAACCAGGTTTGGTTAGTTACTGCTGGGGGGGCTATTTTTGCGGTCTGGCCATTAGTCTATGCGGTATCTTTTTCAGGGTTCTACTTTGCAATGATATTGGCATTAGCAGCACTCTGGCTACGCCCTCTTGGCTTTGATTACCGTTCTAAAATCGATAGTCCAACTTGGCGTGCGACTTGTGACAAGGCTTTATGTATCGGCGGTTTAATCCCTACCGTTATTTTTGGCGTAGCGTTCGGCAATCTATTACAAGGCGTTCCTTTTGAGTTGAATGAACTTCTCATAACAACTTATAAGGGTAGCTTCTTTGAATTATTAAATCCGTTTGCATTACTTTGCGGCTTAGTCAGCCTTTGTATGATTTTGACTCAAGGTGCTACATGGCTTCAAATGAAAACCACAGGTACATTGCATCAACGAGCTAGCTCGTTTAGTCAATTATCTGCATTCGCCACGTCTACGTTATTTTTTATTGCTGGCATATGGGCTTACAACTTAGATGGCTATATGATTACCAGCCCTATCATCACCGATGCAGCAGCTAATCCTCTCAATAAAGAGGTCAGCATCATTGCACACGGCTTATTTAAAAACTTTGGCCAATTCCCAGTACTGTGGCTTATTCCAGCAGTAGCTGTGATAGCCCCAAGCATTTCAGCGATTGCAACAAGGGGGAAAAAAGACGGCACTGCATTTCTGATGTCTAGCCTGACGGTTGCTAGTGTCATACTTACAGCAGGCATAGCCTTATTCCCATTTATCATTCCATCAAGCCTCGATCCCTCTCAAAGCCTCACCATATGGGATGCCACATCGAGTGAGAAAACATTGGGTATCGTTACAGTGATATCACTGGTCATGGTACCAATCATTATTGCTTACACCTTATGGTGTTACCGCAAGATGTTTGGCCGCTTAGATGAACAATATATTGAACAAAACAAAACAAGTTTGTACTAGGGGAAATCAACATGTGGTATTTGATTTGGGTATTAGGGTTACTTTTTGCCAGCTTTTGTGGGGCAATGAATGGCATGCGAATGGAGCGTAAAGAGCGTTCTTGGCAAGACAACCCTGAATAAAAACTCGCTAACGACATAGCAAATAAGTACTCACACACTAATGATGTGAGCACCAATAATAAAACTCGCCGCTTGGCGAGTTTTTTTTGTCCCCAAACTCATTCTCCCCCCTAAAAAAACAATCGTTATTGGCTAACATTACACATAGTTAAATTTTTTTTAACGAGTAATTAAATACAATCAAATATACTTAAACACACATATCTCTTATCTTAGCCCCACGCTTTGACCGACATCAATAAAACCCTATTTATTGCATGCGTCCGACAAAGCTCTCTTGAACTAGAAAGGTATGTGCTATGAAATTCAAACTTAAAACAATACTTGTTGCGACAGGCTTATCCATCGCTTCGAGCATGTCTTATGCCATTCCATTAAAACCTGTTGATACCGATTTCACTTTACAACTTCTAGGCTCTGGCGGCCCAATCTCTGATGATGCACGTGCATCTTCTGGTGAAGTAATTTGGTGGAAAGGTAAATCTAAAATATTAATTGATGCTGGCGCAGGTGTGTATTTGCGTTTAGGTCAGTCAGGCTCCCGCATGGAAGAGTTAGACTTCCTTGGTGTTACCCACTTTCATACCGACCATGTCACTGACTTACCAGCCCTTCTTAAAGGCGGCTACTTCTTTAACCGTACATCTACCTTAGCTATTGCTGGGCCAACAGGAAGTCAACCATTTCCTAGCCTAACCAATTACATGGATGCACTGTTTAACCATGATAAAGGCGCATATGCCTACCTAAATGGGATCTACGATGGCAGCGATGGCTTATTTCCCGTATCACTACAAGATGTTGATTATCAAAAAACAGCACCTACCAAGGTATATCAGGAAGACGGCCTAACCATTTACGCCAAAGGTATTCCTCATGGTGATGTACCAACAGTGGCCTATCGTATCGAATCCGACCAAGGTGTCATTGTTATTTCAGCCGACCAAAACGGCACCGATGAAAGCTTTATCGACTTTGCCCAAGGCGCTGACATGTTAGTCATGCCAATGGCTATTGATGAAAGCGCAGATGCGATCTCAGCCTTCATGCATGCAACCCCTTCTGCCGTTGGCAAAATTGCTCAAGCCGTCAACCCAAAAATGTTGGTACTTAACCACTGGATGGGTAAAGGCTTAGTGTTAAAAGATGAAGACATTGAGATTGTCAAAAAATACTACAACGGCCCTGTTTACGCTGGTCGCGACCTATCAAGTTATCCAATGAGTGCAATCACGGAGCATAGCAATGAACAATAAAATCGCCCTATCTATCGCAATGACAT
Source organism: Photobacterium minamisatsumaniensis (assembly GCF_050336695.1). Taxonomy (NCBI): domain Bacteria; kingdom Pseudomonadati; phylum Pseudomonadota; class Gammaproteobacteria; order Vibrionales; family Vibrionaceae; genus Photobacterium; species Photobacterium minamisatsumaniensis. The sequence continues at coordinate 41,421 of NZ_JAKJSI010000056.1, forward strand.
CAGTACTGGCTTTTAACACCGCTGCTGTACAGGCCTCGCCGCAAGAAAGCGCTCCTGTCGTAAAAGAAGCGAGCAGCAATAACGGCGGTAAGTGTGCAAGTGGTAAATGTGGTACTGAAAAAATCTTTGCCAAAGTTGAGCTTAATTCAAACCCACAAGACAAACTAGTGCGTTCACGTGATGGAAAATGCGGCATATCTGGCCAAGGTTTAGCACCCGCTAAAGCGAATGTGGCACAACCAGGTAAATGTGCAGGTGGGTTATGCGGGCAATAACACCGTTTAGCAAAGGGATAGGTTTGCGCAGCGAGCACATGAATGTGCTCTCTCAGCAGCCGAGTCACGAATCGATAGACTTTCTTGAGCTTGCACCAGAGAACTGGATGAATCTTGGTGGAATGAAAAAAGAAGCACTCGATGCGATTGCAGAAAAATACCCTTTGGTTGCCCACGGCCTAAGTTTATCCATTGGTGATACGCAGCCTTTGAATATAGACTTTATTAAGCAAGTTGGTGTATTTCTTGACCGTTATAGTATTGATATTTACAGCGAGCATTTAAGTTTTTCTCGTGACCAAAATGGTTATCTTTATGATTTACTTCCGATACCTCGGCATAAAGAAAACCTTATGTATTTATCAGATCGGATCAATACAGTACAAGATATATTACAGCGTCCATTGGTATTAGAGAATATATCGTATTACTACAACTACCCTGGTGATATACCAGAAGCTGAGTTCTTTTCACGGTTAGTTGAAAATACGCATTGCGAACTGTTGCTTGATATTAATAACGCCTATGTTAATGCAACCAATCATTCTTATGACGCATTGGAAATGATTAAGGGGTTACCATCAGATGCCATCCGTTATTTCCATATCGCTGGACATCTAAAACAAGATGATAACTCTTTGCTTGATACGCATGGAAAAGAAGTAACGAATGATGTCATTGAATTCGCTAAAGAGGTGATTGATCACCACGGTCCGCGAGCAATGTTATTAGAGCGAGATCATTTCGTTCCCTCTTTAGAAGAGCTTACAGATGAGCTAACTCATATTTATGATTACGCAGTGGCTTCTAGTCGCCAAAACACCTAGGTAGGTCAGATGCATTGTCCACCCAACAATATGCAGATATTAATGCAAACTTTCGCTGATGGTGTACGTCATACACACACACCAAAGGCAAAGAGTATTTCGCAATATCATGAGTTTATTAGAAGTAATGTGCACAGTGTTGTCACCCAAACATTTCCTTTGTTCAGTCTATTAATAACTGAAGCGACTATGGAGGATTGGGTCACTCGTTTTCTGTTACGCAGTCAAGCGGTAGAGCCTGAGTTCCACCATATTGCAACTGAATTTGTACGCTTTGTGCAATCGGAAAACCGTACATTGCCCTCACAGCTTGTTACTGTATTGGAATATGAATGGGTTGTCTTCAACACGGAAATTAATGCCGAGAGAGTCACACTACCAGCGGTGCAATTACCAAAATCATTCTCTGCTGAATGGCTATTTAATTGCGACATTGAGATAAACCCAACATTGCAGCTTATTGAAGTGCCATTTAACATTAAAAATAATGAGATTGATTTTATTAATGAAAATGAGCCACTACAAGCTTATTCCGTTTATCGAAATACAATGCATCAGGTTTTATCGCAGCCGTTGACCATAAACGACCGGCTTATATTGGCATCGTTATACCAATATAAATCCATTCGTTTTGAAGTACTAAATAGCAACGTTAATGATTACTTGCCAATTAACAGCATCGTTAATTGGATTAAACACTTTAACCAAACAGATCTTATTAGAGTCAAAGAAGTATCGGATATATAAGTTCGTTAATTAGCTCTAATCAATATTTAATAGGAGATCAATCATGATCCAAAAAATCAGTTCATTCTTTGATGGCATTTTTGAAAAATGCAAACGCTTCGACTTTATTGCACTATTAGGCGTAAGACTATTTTTATTACCTGTAATATATGAAGGTGCTCATTCAAAAGTACTTGGGTTCAACGGTACCGTTGAGTTTTTTGCCTCATCAAAAGCAGAGGGGGGCTTAAACTTACCTTTTCCTGAATTATTAGCATTCTTAGCCACAGCAACAGAAGTCTCTGGTTTAATCTGTATTGCGTTAGGGCTATTTACCCGCTTAATTTCGATTCCGATGATGGTGGTAATGACTGTTGCAAGTGCCATGGTTCACTGGAGCCACGGTTGGCTGTCCATTGCTTCAAACGATATGGAATCGGCGGCACGCTTTAATAACTTTATCATTTGGCTAGCTGAAAACTTCCCTGGTCGTTATAACTACATTACTGAACTAGGTGACCCAGTGATCCTTAATAACGGTATGGAGTTCTCAATTACCTACTTCGTTATGCTGCTTGTCTTGTTCTTCTACGGCGGTGGTCGTTATGTAAGTGCAGACTATTGGCTACACAAAGCTGTGAATAAAAAATAATAATTAATCTCGGAAGAGAAACAAATACTAGTCAGTATAAAAAGGAAGCCGTTGTATAACAACGGCTTTTGTTGATATAACCCCCACTCGACATTTTGTAGGCGTATATCGCCACTATTTAAGCTCCATGCTTTTCTTTAACCTATACTCGCTGACTTTATCCACTCAAGGAATGTGAACTTCCCCTCATTTTTCACATTTCAACATGGAGAAACTCTATTCACTAAACTTAATACCCTATGCTTGTCTTTCTTTAAACAATAAGGCTTTAAAACTCATAAGTCGCGAGAAATATGTCCGCGTATTCACTGAAATTCTTCGTAAAAAATCCCCTATAAAATATTAAAGAAAATAATTAATAGGGATACTTATTCATAAAACCATTCGTAATAAAACCCACCTTATTATAAGAATAATTTTAACCTTAGACCGTAATCACATTTACTTATCCATTTATTAATTAATCT
>NZ_JAKJSI010000057.1:0-41002 GCF_050336695.1 Photobacterium minamisatsumaniensis
CATCCTGACCAGTAAACATCCTGCTTACTGTTTTGCCTATCCTAGGCTATCCCTTCACAGTCCATGTTCGATATACCATCCTAGTACACCGGTCTCATCCTAAGACTACCACTCCGTGGCTTTTTCCTGTTCCGTTCCGTCAGTTCCTTCCGACACCAATAAGATTACGCTTTTGACTAAAAGAATGAACCCACTCAAAGCAACTTTATCCGCTGTAATAAAATAGCCACTTAATCAATATTACGACAAGACAATAAAAATCAACAACTTAAATCATAACGAGTGGTTTTATCTGATCGTAGAGCCTGATTTATCCCACGCTGTTGTAAGAGATCTCTCACAAGCAAGAGCGATTAAAGCTGAAACTATGCGGTAAGCGAGTAAGTAGGTAGGCGTAAGGTAAAGGTCGAAATAAATTCAAATACAACGAGGTATGACTAGTGTGTAAGTTTGAGTGGTTCTGGAATAACGCGTTGGAGATAAGGGGGACGAACTGGGTAGTTGAAGCAGAAACAAGTGAGGCCGAAAAAAGAGCGGGCGCAACTTGCGTTGCGCCCTTAGGTCTTACGTGCAGCAATCCCGCTACTATGGTGCTCCCTGCATCATTCCGTTGACTGCTGTAATCCGTCAGCATTGTCCTTTTGACTTCATCCTGAAGTTGTCCTTTGGCCTTCCTGACCCATCAGCACATCCTGTCCTGATTCTCATCATCCGTCCTGGAGGTGTCCCTAACTTCGTCCTGAAGTGGTCCTTTTGTCATCCTGACCAGTAAACATCCTGCTTACTGTTTTTGCCTATCCTAGGCTATCCCTTCACAGTCCATGTTCGATATACCATCCTAGTACACCGGTCTCATCCTAAGACTACCACTCCGTGGCTTTTTCCTGTTCCGTTCCGTCAGTTCCTTCCGACACCAATAAGATTACGCTTTTGGCTAAAAGAATAAACCCACTCAAAGCTATTTTAGCTATTGTCATAAAATAGCCACTTAGTCAGATTCAAGGTAAGTATTTTAAAATCAATAAGATAAAGTTTTTCATGCCATTTTTTATGATAACAAAACCTGATTTATCCCACGTTTTTGTAAGAGATCTCTCACAAGCAGCCGAGATAAAGACTGAAAACCATCCTATAAAAGAGGTAACTAACTAGGCGTAATGACAATACATTCAAGTAGAAGGAGGTAAATATGGTGTGAAAATTTGTACGAATAAAAACAAGAGAACGTTTGAAGTAATACGTTGGGGGTTTGAATCATGGGGACGAGGAAAGGTAAATCAAAATGCTTTTGCTCAAAAAAGAGCGGGCGCAACTTGCGTTGCGCCCTTAGGTCTTACGTGCAGCAATCCCGCTACTATGGTGCTCCCTGCATCATTCCGTTGACTGCTGTAATCCGTCAGCATTGTCCTTTTGACTTCATCCTGAAGTTGTCCTTTGGCCTTCCTGACCCATCAGCACATCCTGTCCTGATTCTCATCATCCATCCTGGAGGTGTCCCTAACTTCGTCCTGAAGTGGTCCTTTTGTCATCCTGACCAGTAAACATCCTGCTTACTGTTTTGCCTATCCTAGGCTATCCCTTCACAGTCCATGTTCGATATACCATCCTAGTACACCGGTCTCATCCTAAGACTACCACTCCGTGGCTTTTTCCTGTTCCGTTCCGTCAGTTCCTTCCGACACCAATAAGATTACGCTTTTTTCTTACGATATGAACCCTATTAAGAGAATACCTCAAGCATCAAATTACTCACCAACAATTCGGACTAGACTTAAACCCAATACAATCAGTAATTTAAGTTAAAACCAGTAGATGTACAGCTATTCAACAACCTTTATATCCCACACATTTGTAAGAGATCTCGCACACAGTAACTAGAGATCACCGGATCACTAACACTCTCCCCTCTCGTTAGGAATATAAATAGACTCTATACTTAGGTCAGTTCTCTTTGACAATGGAGTGAATAATGGAAACTTTTAACCACAACTTAACCAGTTTATTTAGCCAACTCGGACTCAATAATTCCAAGGAGTTTATTGAAAGTTTTCTTGCTGAACATCACCTTACCCAAAATGAACAACTCTCTGATGCCAGTTTTTGGCACCCCTCTCAAAAGCGATTTCTAAAAGAATCTCAAGAGCAAGATGCAGATTGGTGTGAGGTTATCGACCAACTTGACGCTTTACTTCGTAAATAAGTCAGCGACAATAAGCCATCATGTTGCACCGATGAAGGAAGTTCGATGTCGTCAGAAATAACCCAGGCCTTAGAGCAGGCAATCAGCTCACTAACCCAAGAAGGCAAAGAGCCTTCTGTCGCATTAATTAAAGCACGCTTAACCGATCCCCTTCCGATGCCTCTCATCATCAAAGCGCTGCAAGCATGGAAAAAAAACGCGAAAGTGCCCAAAATTGAAAAGTGTGAACCAAAAGAAACGCTAGAGGAAAGAATTACGATACTTGAAAAGCAAGTTACTGAACTGACTGCAAGACTAGTACAGCTTGAAAAGTAGTAATGGCGAGTGAGTGCTACATAGAGCAACAGCTCACTCAAGCTCATTGATGATATAAGCCATTACCCGTTCGTCTTTATAATGGCTTTATTGTTAATCTTTAAAATCCCACGATAAATTACTCACCAGAAGGCATTCATCGCATTTAAAATCAAAGACCTCGTGTAATGGCGCTTTCAAAGCCCAGTCCCCGCCACATACAGGGCAAACACGGGCTTGTTCAGACTCTTTGCTTTCACCACCTACTCGGTAGATATACAAGTAAGTCGGCACCCCACTCACTGTCGTGATTTGACGACAGAGATCCCAACCTCGACGAAACAACAAGCTTTTACTCGAACTGATTTCAAGTAACGTCGGATGCTCAACAACAGACTGGTTCATTTGCAGTTGGTCGCAAGCGCTCCAGTCCTCTTGCCATTTGATCAATGGCTTCTGATCACCATCTACCACTGGAGGCAAGCGATACAGCGGAACAGGTTCAAAATGATCGCCACAACGAATTGGCGAGCAAGTATGCAAATGACTTGTATATAAGATTTGCCAACTAGGTGTTTTACAGGCGTCACTCGGATCGGAATTCATATCCTGACCGATAACTTTTACTTTTGGTCGTAATAGGCCTGATTGGCTGAGTTGATCAAACGAATGTTTAACTTGTGGGCTATGAAAATCAGGATGAAGACTATTCGGCTCTGGGCAAACAACCCTCGCCACAAAGTTCCCACCATCCATCGCGATAGGCAATTCACGGCCGATAACTTGCCCATTGTAACGTAAGCAATCCAAACAGTAGTTAATGGCTTTTTCGACGGCACCGAGCGAAGTATCGCAATAAACCTCAAAATCAAGTTCAGTGATATACATAGATCAGCTTGCCTTTACTACAGGTTTCAGCGCTTGCAAAAAGGTGGTTAGATCCGTCGCCAAAAGCTCGCGAATATCTTTGCCGAGTGTTTCAAGTACAACCTGCCCCGTTAAGTTACAGACAGATATAACTTGGCTTTCTGATGCCATTACACCAATAAACACCGTGGGTTTTAGTTTCAAACGCCGCTGAGTGACTAAGTGGCCTAGAATATTTTCCTGTAAACGCTGCATGTCGTCATCGCTAAATGACTGAAGTAAATCAAACTCAAGAACACGTCCAGCCTCTTCAAAGACAGCACTCATATCGCCGCTATATTGTGCTCCATAGAAGGCAGTAATATCTTCATGAAGACGCAACTCGATGCCTTTTTCAACCCCGGCTAAATCCCCCATAGGGTTTCTTGAAACAGGGCTCCAGGTTACTTCATAGCCATCATCGGCTTTTACACAGGGGGAAACTAAGCCAACCAAATCGTCACTACGTGGAAAACCTTGACCTTTATCACACCATGCTTGCAAAAAAAGGGAAGAAAATTCAGATAAAGCCATTGCAACCGGATGATTCATTCGCAACCTCACAAAAGATTAAGTAAACTTTGCCTATTCTAATCCAAGAGTGTCCAAGACAGTATGAGCAAATATCAAGACGCGAAAGAATTAGCCGGTTTGACCTTAGGTCAGGGTACGGAATACAAAGATCAATACGATGCCTCTCTCCTTCAGTCAGTGCCTCGTAGCCTGAACAGAGACGAGCTAGCATTGGGCGACGCATTGCCATTTACTGGCTATGACATCTGGACACTCTATGAGCTTTCCTGGCTAAACAGCAAAGGCCTACCGCAAGTTGCCATTGGTGAAGTCCGCCTATCGGCAACGAGCCCCAACTTAATTGAATCGAAGTCTTTCAAACTATACCTAAACAGCTTCAACCAAACTAAGTTTGCGAGCTGGCAAGAAATTGCAGATATTCTGCAAAAAGACTTAACACAATGCGCAGGTGAAGATGTTGATGTCACTATTCAACCTCTGTCTGACTTCGATGATCAGCCGATCGCTAACTTCTTCGGTGAGTGTATTGACGATCAAGATATCGAAATCACTGACTATGAGTTTGATGCATCATATCTTGAAGGGGCAGCCTCTGAAGAGACTGTAACCGAGATCCTACACAGCCATCTGCTGAAATCGAACTGCCTGATCACCAACCAGCCTGACTGGGGAAGCGTACGTATTTCTTATACAGGCAAGAAAATTGACCGTGAAAAACTACTACGTTACTTGGTCTCTTTCCGCAATCATAACGAGTTCCATGAACAGTGTGTGGAGCGTATTTTTACCGATATCATGCAGTACTGTAAGCCAGAACTTCTAACTGTTTATGCTCGCTATACTCGCCGTGGTGGCCTCGATATTAACCCTTATCGTACCAATATGGGGAAAACGCCAAGTGATAACTTCCGTTTAGCCCGTCAATAACGTTAAATTAGGCAGGTAAGTCCAGCAAAAGAGAATACTTTGCTGGACTTGATTTGCTAACCCATTAATATTGGTAATACTGTTTTATTGGGTTTTAGAAATGTATGTCTTTTAGCCGTTGGCTGTTCAGCTTGCTATTCATCCTGGTTGCTTCTTTTAGCGTCCAAGCCAAAATTTATACCACTCCAATTTTGGCAGAAGCCAATGAACTTCTGTTAACCAGCCCAACCCAGTCTCTAAAGATAACCCAACGCTATCTTTCTCAACGGAACTTAAGTACCCCCAAAGACGGCGCTAGGGTACATATAAATGAAGATGCCGATCACACCATCCGCACCCCATTAAGTACCGTTAATGCTTTACAAATCAATGCAAAAGCCTATTCATTATTGAATCAACCAGATGAAGCCCTCGCGAGCATAGAAAACGCCGAAAAGTTAGCTCTTGAAAATGACCTCTCATTTACCTACCTCGAAAGCCGCCTGATCCATGCCGAGATCTATTGGGACAACCTCAACAATAATGTCCGAGCACTCACAATGCTAAATCAGGTTGATAAAGATATTGAGAAATCAGAAGCTCTCAAGCTCAGCAATCAAATCAAACGTCTGCAATATCGTTCACTCATGCAACGCGCAAAGATTGAGTCTAACCTTAATAATGAAAGTGATTCTGAGAAGCTTTTTGTTAAAGCCAAGCGCCTGTTAGTGACATTAGATGATAACAATGAGCTCATCAATTATCAGTTAGCCATCGGCCAGCATTATTTATCACATGACCACTTTGATCTTGCATTAGACCGTCTGCTTAGTGGCTATTGGCTCGCCGTTGAGCAAGAAAACCAAGCGCAAACTGCCATTGCAAACTTCAAACTGGCAATGTTATTTGAAGAGCGTAAGGTTTTCGACAAAGCGCTTGAGCATGCAACCCAAGCAGGTGAGTTCTTTGAACATTACGACCGTGCTCAACCTTTAGCTAAAACACTGGAACTCATCGCATCAATTTACGAGCAGCAGGGCCGGTTCAATTTAGCACTTGTGCATTACTTCAATGCTCTCGACCAAGAGAACCAGCTGCGTCTCAATATTCGCTCGGCACGGTTACGATTAAATATCGCACGTGTTTACCTTCAGCTCTATAACTACCCTAAAGCTGAGCAATACCTGCAGCAGGCACGTTTATTAGCGAGCCAAACTGCCAATGAAGATATTCAGACGGAAGCCCAAATTTTAGCTGGGCAACTCGAACGTGTTGAAGGGCGAACAGAGCTGGCGATTACAACCTTACAAGCTGGCTTAATTGCGGCGAGTCGAACAGGCAACCTTAAGCTGCAACTTCAAGGCGAAATGGAGCTATCAAAAGCCTTTGAAGAACAAACTGATTACTATAACGCCTTGCTTAGCCAGCGCCGTTACGAACAACTTTTTAGCACCCAGCAGCAAGCACAGGTAAAAAGTAATGTTGAAGTCTTCAAGCAGCAACAACGTATGCTTGAGCGTTCACTTCAATTAGAAGAGATGGAGCGCCAACAATTTGAAAATGAAAAAGCGCTCTATAAACAGAAAAACGTCACTATCTTTTTAATTTGTTTTTTGCTGATAACGCTTATTGCTTTACTGCGCCGTCACAAAGTCGCCAATCGGCTTCAAGACCGGCTGCTTCGTTTACGTTCAGAGTTCTATACTCACCCTCGCAGTGGGTTGCGTAACTTGAGAATGCTTACAGCCAAACTCCCGAATTCCTTACAGCAGAGCAGTGCACACTTTGAGCAATGGCACTTAGGTGAAATAATCAATGAACCATTGAGCGATAGACTTCGCTTTGCTCTATTTGAAGTGCCCTTTCTTAAACATATCTATTTAAAACACGGCTATCAGCAAGGGCTTGATATTGAACGTCAGTTTGGCGAGTACCTTAAAAATCAAGTCTGTGGTCCAGCACGCTTATACCACTTTTCAGATGCTATGTTCTTATATATAGAACCAAATTCACGCTTAGATACCGCCCCCGAGCAGCTGGCAAGTTCACTGCAGCAGCTTATCGACAGCTTTGTAGAGCACAAATATATTGATAATCGGGTACGTATCGGCATGGCTGAATACCCATTTTTGCCAAGGGCATATACCGCAATTAACGACCATGAGTTATTGGATATTTTGCTAATGGCGACCAATGCTGCGCGAGAGATCAGCAAGCAGGAAGCGGGGAGTCAATGGGTTCACCTCAGTGCGATTGACGCGGCACCAGCGGCAAGTTTCGCCAGCGATAATATCCGTAGGGCCTGTATTCAGGGCATTAGCAATGGGTTAGTTAAAGTACAAAGTTCAACATCAGCAGAGATAGCTTGGAATAGCGATCACGATTCTGATAAAAATATCAGTTGAAGTGATTCAATTATCACCACCCAGTGCCGATAACAATAAATGATGCTACTGATTCTGCTAGCATAAATTCCCTATTATCAAAATTAACGTACACCAGCACCGAAAAATTAAGGTAACTTTTCACCGACGTGACAGACATAACTGCCGTAGCTTCCGAATTGAGTAAAGTGAAGTTGCGATTAGACCAAGCTCAACTTTCTTACCGTGATGCTTCACTGAAATCGCGTCGTGAGATAGTGATCCTGAAACGTCTAATCAGTCGCCTATCGATTGCTTGTCGTGGACTTGATGGTGAGCTGGATGATAAGTTGTCAGCACTGCGAAACGATTTAGAGCAACATAAAGATATCAGCAAACTCATCCCTCGACTTGCTGTGGTTGAACGCCTCGTCACACGCCTAGCTGATTTTGCACAAACAGAAAATCAACACCTTAGCCAACAAATCCAACAAAGTGGTGAAGTACTGCGACGCCTTCAGGGGCTGCCACCACAACTGAAGCGTGATTTACATAATCTCCTCACCCAACCAACAAGCACGTTAGCCTCAACCCACCAACAAGCCATAAAACTCATGGCGTTGTATGAGCGCTCCCTTAAGTTGATTGCATTACCAACCCACGAGTTAAATCACCACTCAAGTAGTGTCGATAATGATCTCCAGCTGCAATTAACGGGTGAACTACAGCACTTGATCACAGAGCTCGATTTTGACGGTGAAGCTGGCGATAAATTACTCGCAGTACGTAACCGCTTGCTGATCGGTGTTACACCATCAACCCTTATTGAACTGGCGTTGGAAGTACTTCGCTTAGTTCTGGATGGTACTCATCAAGAACGTCGTTCATCGCAACGATTCCTTGATGATGTCAACAGCGATCTCGCGACGCTACAAAAAACCACCAGTCAAAGTACCGGACAAAGTAGCGCCATATACGAGCACCGTTGCGACATGACCAATGAGCTCGCTGGGATTGCGAGTTCCATTCGGGGCGGCTTAAAGAACAATAGTAACCTAGAGAACTGGCGCCCAGAGCTCACAAACCTCACCAAAGAATTATTAGTACTCACAGAGCGGAACAGGGCATTAGAAAAACGGGAAAAAACACTGCTAGAACAGCTGCATTACAATGAAGGTAAGATCCATTCACTGTTCGAACAAACGCAAGATTACCGCCAACGCCTTAACGATCAAGAATCCCGGATGTTCTTAGATAACCTCACAAGGGTTTATAATCATGCCGCGCTCAACGATCGCCTTGAACATGAGTATCGCCGCTGGCTTCGCTACCAGCACTCTGTCTGTGTCGTTATGATTGATATTGATGATTTCTCTGGCATCAATGAACGCTTCGGCTACTTAGCAGGTGATAAAATACTCAGGATCATTGCTAAGACTATTCGCCAGCAACTTGAAGATACCGATTTTATCGCCCGTTTTTCTGACGATGAATTCGTGGTTATTTTGCCGGACGTTAATGAACAAGAACGAATTAAACGACTGAAAAAAGTACAAGATTCCATCACGAAACTGCCTTTCCGATTTAAAGAGCAAAATATCTCGATCAGCGTCTCGATAGGAGCAACTTTATTTGAAGGCAACGATACCCCTTCCGATATCATCGAACGTACCACGAAAACCTTAAACACGGCCCGTAGTACCGGGAATAACCGTTTATTATGGATATCCTAATCGCCGACCCCGCGTAATCCAGCTCGATTTCTGGCAAAAAACAAAATCCCTGTGTATGGTGTAATTATATCAGTTACTTAATGAGGCTCCTCATCCAGTACTTTGGATTAATACCAAACTGGATAAGTAAATGATCATAGATTGCACAGGATAAATCGGTAAGTACAAGACAGACGTTGTGGTGGTTAGTGATTCTACCTATAGCATTTCTAACGCAGCTATTATCGATTTTAGCCAGCAAGAAGGAACTGAATATACCTTCTGCTTTCTTTCGGCAGTATTCACCCTTTCTATCTACAATGAATAAACTCGTGACTACCGCCGCCTTATCATGACCAGGGAGGTAACCATGATCACACATATCAGCCCTGTAGGTACAATGGACCTACTCTCTCAGCACGAGGTTGACTTACTTAAAGCAACGGCCTCCAGTGATATTTATCGCCTATACCGCAACTGCTCACTCGCGGTACTTAATTCAGGTAGCCATAGCGATAACTCCAAAGAGCTATTGGAGAAAAATAAAAGCTTTGATGTGAACGTCATGCGTAGAGAGCGTGGCATAAAATTAGAACTCATGAACCCACCCGATCATGCTTTTGTTGATGGGCGTATTATTCGTGGTATTCAAGAACATATGTTCTCGGTGCTGCGCGATATCGTGTACGTCAACATGCATGTCGAACAACGTAAAGACATCAACCTCACCAGTGCACCGCATATTACCAATTTCGTTTTCAGCGTATTGCGCAATGCAAAAACAGTTCGCTCGGGCGAAGACCCAAACCTTGTCGTATGCTGGGGAGGTCACTCAATCAATCCCATCGAGTATCAGTACACCCGCGAGGTTGGCCATGAACTTGGCCTACGTGAACTCAATATCTGCACAGGCTGTGGCCCTGGTGCGATGGAGGGGCCAATGAAAGGTGCCGCCATCGGCCATGCCAAGCAACGTTACCAGACCAGTCGTTTTGTCGGCCTGACTGAGCCGTCGATCATTGCCGCTGAGCCGCCTAACCCTATCGTTAACGAACTGGTGATCATGCCTGACATTGAAAAGCGCCTAGAAGCCTTTGTGCGCGTCGGTCACGGTATTGTTATCTTCCCTGGCGGAGCAGGTACTGCTGAAGAGCTACTGTATATTCTGGGGATCTTGATGGACCCAGAAAATGCCGCCCAACCACTCCCTCTGGTGCTGACGGGCCCGAAAGAAAGTGAGGACTATTTCCGCACTTTAGACAGCTTTATCCGAGATACCCTGGGTGAAGCGGCCACCAAGCACTATAAAATTATCATCGACGATCCAGCCAGTGTTGCTCGCGTCATGAAATCAGCTATGCCGCTCATCAAGGAATATAGGCTCGCAACGGGTGATGCCTACAGCTATAACTGGTCGTTAAAAATCCCACCGGAATTCCAGCTTCCCTTCGAGCCAACCCATGAATCAATGGCTAGCCTTGACTTGCATATGAATCAACGCCCAGAGCACCTCGCCGCCCATCTTCGCCGCGCCTTTTCGGGGATTGTTGCTGGTAATGTCAAAGAAGAAGGCATCCGAGAAATCGAACGCAAAGGACGATTCAAGATCAATGGCGATGCCGTACTGATGAAACGTATGGATAAGCTGCTAAAACAATTTGTTGAACAACAAAGAATGAAGCTTCCCGGATCGAAATACGAACCCTGCTACGAAATTGTCACTGCCGCGAGCCCTATTGCTAAATAGCATTACAGGGAATATCGACACCAGTGGTTACACTTCGCCATAACTACGCGTAGAATAAAGGGCCTTTGGCCCTTTTTATTCTTACAGCAAAGCGGTTTACGCCATGTCGTCTATCCATCTCGTTATTATTGATGCCCTAAATCTCATTCGCCGAGTACACGCAGCCCCACAAGGGGAGCCCGATGTACAAAATACAGCTAGAGTCTGCTGCCAAGCGTTAGGGAAAATCATTAAAAGCAGTCAGCCGACACACATCGTCGCGGTATTCGACCATCACGGTGACGATAGAGGTTGGCGAGCAGAGCTATTACCTCACTATAAAGAAGGGCGTAAACCCATGCCTGAAGAATTGCTTGCCGGTATGGATAAAATTCAAGATGCCTTCATGGAAATGGGGATCGACTCGCTTTTATCGGATGGTGATGAAGCCGATGATTTAGTCGCAACACTTGCGCTTAAGGTTGCCTCTCATGGCCAGCAAGCAACGATTATTTCCACCGATAAAGGCTATTGCCAGCTATTACAACCTACCTTGATGATCCGCGACTACTTCCAGCAACGCTGGCTAGATAGCCCATTTATCGAAAAAGAGTTTGGTGTAAAACCGGAACAGCTCGCCGATTACTGGGGGTTAGCTGGAATAAGCTCAAGTAAAATTCCGGGCATTCCGGGTATCGGCCCAAAAGCCGCCGTTGAACTGTTATCGACCTACCCTAACCTTGAAGCGATCCTTGATGCCGATGACTTGCCTAAAAAGTGGCAAAAGAAGATTTCAGAAAATAAAGATCTGGCTATCGCCAGTAAGCAAGTTGCCTCATTAAAAACCGACTTACAGCTCGGCTTTAACTTACAAGATATTCGCTACCAGAGCGCCGATTAATTAGATAACTCAATTTAGGCAGCAGCAAAAACAAAAAACGCCATCATTCGATGGCGTTTTCACTATTCACTACACACTTCGATTAGTGCGCCGAACGGTTATCCAAGCGCTGGATATGTACCGTGATTTCTTCACGGTCATGGTACAGGTGCTTAGCCTGAAGTTTGAACTTCACACCATTCTTCGTCATGTACTCTTTCAGGTTTTCAATATCCTGCAGTACTTCATCATAACGACCTTTCATTGGCAGCTTGAGGTTGAATATCGCCTCTTTTGCCCACGCTTTGATCATCCAGTCGCCCATTAAGTGCGCCACGCGAGCTGGTTTTTCAATCATGTCACACACAATCCATGTCACATTCTTACGTGCTGGCTCAAATTTAAAACCATCAACTTCATGGTGCTTCACCTGACCAGTATCCATCAGGCTCTGTGCCATCTGGCCGTTATCAATCGAATGCACAAACATCGAACGCTTCACCAGCTGATAGGTCCACCCCCCCGGGCACGCACCTAAATCAACACCCCACATACCCGAAGCAAGGCGCTCATCCCACTCATCACGAGGAATAAAGACATGGAACGCTTCTTCTAATTTTAGCGTTGAGCGACTTGGCGCATCCGATGGGAATTTCAAGCGTGGGATGCCCATGAAGAACTGGGAGTTATTGTTCGACAACGAATAACCTACATAACAACAGCCTGGTGCGATAAAACAAATGTGAAGCACAGGCTTCCATCCATTATCTTTCGCATACAAAATATCTTTTTTACGCATTGCTTGGCGAAGCGGCACCGTAAATTTACGGCAGAACTTCAAGAGTTCTTTTGCATCATTTGTATCAGGGGTCTCGATACGTAACTCGCCACAACGAGGAAAATCTTTAACGACCTCAAGGATCGGTGAAATACGATCTTCTTGCGGTAAATCTGTCAGAAGTGCGGATGCCGCAAACATCTGACGAGCAAAGATTAGCAAAGAGAATGGCTGTAGTTTAATGAATTTTTCTGCATCACCTGCCTGATAAAATTCAAATACCACATAACCGGTATTGCTTTTCACCCGAGGGAACCCATACAACTCCAGTTTATTTGCTTTGTCTTGAACTTCACCGGCACATTCTTTTTCAAAGCCTGGACGACAGTACAATATAACGTGATTCACTTTGAACCCTCAAGCTGAACGCCAGGCAGCCACTGCAAGCACTACCCAGCCAATAATAAAACAGACGCCTCCCATCGGAGTGATGGGACCTAACCACTTAATGCCTGTTAGGGCTAACGCGTAAAGGCTACCACTAAAGAGCACAATACCCGCCGCAAATAACAGGGCTGCGTATAATACAGCTTTTGACGGCAGAATGCGTGCCAATATTGCGCACCCGAAAATCGCCAAACTATGCCACGCCTGATATTGCACGCCAGTTTGAAAAACCTCGAGTAAGTAAGGTGGCAATTGCGATTTTAGCCCATGAGCCGCAAAGGCACCGAGCATAACCGTCACAGCGCCACTCAATGCGGCAAAAACTAACAACCCTCGTGATCCATTATTGTGCACCGACACACTCCTTGATAAACGCAGCAAGCTGTTGAATCGCTAATTGAATATTACCAACCTCGGTATGTCCCGATGCCTTACGCGGCTTGAAGCCATGATCGCCATCAGGCAAAAAAGCCGTCGTGACACTATCGGCATACTGCCACGCTTCAACTTCTGCTCGGGTACCAAACGTATCACGTTCGCCTTGCAAGATCAGGGTTGGCACAGGCATTGTCTTCAAATGCTCGCCACGAAAATTCTCTGGTTTGCCTGGCGGATGAAATGGGAAACCAAGACATGCAACGCCGCGTACCACCGAGGCGCAGTTTTCAACCTCTGGAAACTCATTCGCGAAATCAGTCACCATCACGCTTGCCATACGTCCACCCATCGACTTTCCACCAATAACCAATTTCTCGTGGGAAAAAGCCTGAATATGGCGCTGGAAATCCAATAGCAATTTAGGTTGTCTATCCGGTGGACGTTTTTTACCATCTTCCCGACGCTTGATCATATAAGGAAAATCAAATCGAATAACTCGAATTCCCTCTTGCGCAAGCCCTTGCGCGACCGTCGTCATGAAAGCATGATCCATCCCTGCTCCCGCACCATGAGCAAACAAAAAAGTCGCTATAGCCTCATCGCCGCTGGGACCATCAATTAGATACTCTGGAAAATCAGACATCTGGCATATCCTCTTGCTCACGCGCCGCTTTAGCTAACACCCAGTCACGGAAAGCTTGGATACGGCCAGCTTCTGCCTGCTTTTCCTGACAAACAAGGAAAAATGCGTTTTTGCTCATTAATACTTCATCAAATGGACAGACTAAACGCCCAGCTTCTAGCTCTGGTTGAGCCAACACATTGTTGCCCAGCGCAATACCCTGCCCATGAACAGCGGCCTGTAGAACCATGGTTGAGTGACTAAAAATCGGCCCTTGATTGACGTTTGTGCCTTCTATCTCATGATGGCGCACGTAATTTTTCCACTCTTTCCTCGATGTATCATGCAGCAAGGTATGTAGCTTTAAGTCGTCGAGAGAACGTAATGGCTTTGGCCCACTCAGTAACATCGGGGAACATACCGGCAGTAAGAACTCCTGATAAAGCTTGTCAGCACGTAACCCCGGCCAATTACCACGGCCATAATAAATCGCCACATCAACATCTTCGGTCAATGAACCTTCATCTAAATCAACAGCCTTTATTCGGACGTCAATATCAGGATGCTGTTCATTAAAATCACTCAACCGAGGCACTAGCCATTGGATAGCAAAACTAGGAGGTAAACTAATGGTTAAAGCACCTTTAGCCCCTCGCTCTAAGACTTTATCTGTGGCATCTGATATTGCAGAAAAGATATCTTTTATATCGAGAAAGTAACTTTGCCCCTCTTCAGTCAGTAGCAAAGAACGGTTACGACGGCGGAATAATTTAAGCCCTAAAAATTCCTCTAACGCTTTAATTTGGTGGCTCACAGCAGCTTGTGTGACAAATAACTCTTCCGCAGCACGAGTAAAACTCAAGTGCCTCGCGGCAGCTTCAAATACTTTTAGCGAGTTAAGTGGAGGTAGACGTCTTGACATACTTTTCCTGCATTAGTTTTTTTTATGGTAAACATTATAAATTGTCCATTGTTCAAGTGCTACATAAACCATATGATTTGCCCCGTAACGTTGAGGGAGGTTGGCATTCGCCCTCTGGCATTTTCGCCTTGCTCATCGTTACGATGTTGTGTTTGCATATTGTCCGGGTTGTGCCGGATAGGTAGTTTTTCTACCAATTTTTTACTTCCTGTATTTTGACCTGTCTGTCAAATTTTTAGTTAGCACTGCGCTTTGGCGCAGTGCTTTTTTTTTGCCTAACTAAAAAGGCAGCTTATCACCCAGCCTCAGTACCATTAACAGTAGCCTCATCTATTCTCTTCAACACAACAAAGCTGGCTATTTTCACCCTAAATATTCACCAATAAGTCACTTGGTATAGAATGAAAGCATATCGGGAGAAAAGCTTGCCCTCGGGGGAATTTCACCGCATGATCTCCCACCTTGTCTATTTGCAATGTGACCACCATGACAGCCCAATTTGATATTTCCTCCCTCCGACAACAGTTTCCGGCTCTCGCTCAAGACTGTAATGGACAACCGCTGGTTTACCTCGACAGCGCAGCGACTACGCAAAAGCCCGATGTGGTTATCAAGGCTATCCAACAATATTACAGTGGTCACAATGCAAATGTTCACCGCGGTAGCCATACCTTAACGGCAACAGCGACTGCGCAATTTGAACAAGCACGCTCAACCGTCCAACGCTTCATTAATGCTGCCAGCAGCAAAGAAATCATCTGGACACGCGGGGCAACTGAAGCACTCAACCTAATAGCACAGACTTATGCCCGTAATAACCTCAAAGCAGGGGATGAGATCCTCGTCAGTGAACTAGAACACCACGCCAATATCGTGCCTTGGCAAATCGTTGCGGAGCAAACAGGCGCCAAAGTCATAAAGATTCCAATGCAGCAAGATTGCACCCTTGATATGGACGCGTTTCATGAACGTCTGGGCCAGCAAACTAAAATTGTCGCTATTGCCCATATTACGAATGTCACCGGTACTCGTAACCCGATTGAAGAAATGATCCAAGCAGCGCACAAGGTTGGGGCTGTAACCGTCATTGATGGGGCACAAGCGGTCGCGCATGAACACGTCGATGTTCAGGCGCTTGGTGCCGATTTCTATGTTTTCTCAGGACACAAAATTTTTGCTCCTGCTGGCATTGGTGTCCTTTACGGCAAACAGCAACTGCTTGAAGCCATGCCACCATGGCACGGCGGCGGTAAGATGGTCGAAAAAGTCAGCTTTGAAGGCACAACTTTCTCTGAGTTACCCGGCAAATTTGAAGCGGGTACACCCAATGTCGCCGGCAGTTTGGCTTTTGCTTGTGCAATAGATTGGCTACAGTCATTGGACCGTGCGGCTTCTGAGCAACACATTTTAGCATTGCGCGCTCAAGCGATAGATGGGATCCGCGACATTGAGGATCTGCGTATCATCGGCTTACAGCCCCATGCTAGCCTGTTTTCTTTTGTTGTTGACGGTGTACACCACCAAGATATTGCCACCCTGCTTGATCAGCAAGGCATTGCATTACGTGCTGGTCACCATTGTGCTCACCCGATGATGGACGCATTAAATGTCAGTGGTACATTACGTGTGTCACTGGCCATGTATAATACCAAGCAAGATGTTGAACGCTTTATCGCAGCGCTTCATAAAGCTTGTAGCCTGCTCTAGGAGACCTAATGACGTTACCTGCTCACCCTTTTGGTACAGAAATCACCACCGAGACTATCCTTGCTCAAATGGCAGCCGCCAAAGGCTGGGAAGATCGCTACCGTACCGTGATCCAATTAGGGAAAAAGCTGCCGGCGCTGCCTGATACGCTCAAACAAGAGCAACTAAAGGTCAGTGGTTGTGAAAGTCAGGTGTGGCTTGCCCACCAGCAAGACTGTGGGGTTTTCCATTTTGCGGCTGACTCCGACGCCCGTATTGTACGTGGCTTGATCACCTTAGTGCTCGCCGCTTATGAAGGAAAAACAGCCAAAGAAATCAGCCAGTTTGATATAGATGGTTATTTTGATGGCCTTGGCCTAATGGCACACCTTAGCCCTTCACGCGGCAACGGCTTAAAAGCCATTGTTGAGCAGATCAAAGCTCTGGCTGCCTAGCCGTGTTTTAGTGCTGTAGCGACAGTACCGCCCAATAAAAAAGCGAGAGCCATTGGCTCTCGCTTTTTTGAATCTTCATATCAGCTATCAGCTATCAGCTAAGCACGATATTTTTCAATCAGCTTTTGCAAAATACGCGATACCGCAACAAACCCGAATGTGGCTGTCACCATGGTTGCCGCACCAAAACCACTGGCACAATCCATTCGCTTAGGACCTTCCGCCGAGGCTTTCATATTACACACTGAGCCATCAGCCTGTGGGTATTTAAGCTGCTCGGTTGAGTACACGCAATCAATGCCGAACTTACGCTTTGGGTTTTTCGGGAAGTTATGATGGCGGCGTAAAGTATCACGCAGTTTTTTTGCCAATGGGTCTTGGATAGTCTTGGTCAAATCTGTAATTTGAATCTGTGTTGGATCAACTTGACCACCAGCACCACCAGTCGTGATCACTTTGAGTTTATTGCTTTTACAATAAGCCAGCAGCGCAGCCTTTGGCTTCATACTGTCTATTGCATCAAGGATATAATCGTAACGGCGATCGATATATTCAGGGATATTCTCGGGAGTAATGAAATCGTCAATCAGGTTAACCTTGCACTCTGGGTTAATCAGCTTGATCCGCTCGGCCATTACTTCGATCTTACTTTGGCCAACAGTGCCCGTCATGGCATGGATCTGGCGGTTGATGTTGGTCACGCACACGTCATCCATATCGATCAACGTCAATTCACCAACACCTGAACGTGCTAACGCTTCCGCCGCCCACGAACCGACACCACCAATGCCAATCACGCAAACATGCGCTGCACGTAAAATCTCAACTTCGCTATTACCATATAGGCGGCGAGTGCCACCAAAACGTTGGTTATAATTGTCTGATGCTGGGGTATCTAATTCTTGCATGGCCTATCCGCGCTGTATTTCACACATTCATAAAGAAAGAGTGCGATTTATACGCACTCTTTAGGGAATTGTCCAGAGACGCAACAGCCTCTTTACTTAACGAGACAAGTTAAGGCACGAGCGAGGGTTGTTCCGCCTCTGAGCCTTGTAGCCCCAGCTTCCAAACTCGCCCAAAGTGCTTGTAATGCCCAGCATCAATACCAGCTTGCGCGCCCATACCATGGTACAAATCAAGATGGTTCTTCTTCACTGCACCGCCAGTATCTAATGCCAGCAATAATTTAAGTATATGCTGTCCATTCCAATTTCCTTCAGCATCAAGCTGTGGCACTTCAGCTAAAATTACACTGCCCATCGGTAAATATTCACGATCCGCGGCGACAGCAGCATGCGCCTGCAGTGGGATCCCTGCCGTTCCGATCACATCAAGCTCAGCCTTTGGTTTGAAGAATACAAAAGATGGATTTTGCTCTAGCAACTCCTTCACTGTTGCTTCATCTTGTTGTTGTACCCAGTCATCAATGGCCTTTAAAGACATTTTTTCACGTGGTACTTCGCCACGCTCAATCAACACTCGACCAATACTCACATAACGGTGACCGTTTTTGCCATTGTAGGCAAAATATTCAAGCTCATCGTTATCTTCATAATGTACAAAACCGCTGCCCTGCACTTCCATCATGAAAATATCGAGCATCGAAGCACTGTAGCCAAGCTCTAAGCCTTGGCCATCCAATGCGCCATCATAAATTTCAGCACGGGTTGGACAGCGTTCATCACACTCTGGCATCCCATACACTGGGTAACGGTAAGTGTCATTTGGCTCATGTCGTAATTCAATTACTGGTGAGAAATAACCAGTAAACATCACGTTACCTTGCCCATCGCCGCCGCCCATCTGAACAACCTGAATACCATAGTTACCAAGTTGAGCTGGATCGCCACTGTGTTCAGCCCAGCTTTCAATTTGCTGATACAACGGTTGATAGGTCGTCGCCATCGACGGCGAGCGTTCAATCACTTTTTCCATCTGCTGACTAAACTGGCTGTAATCTTGAGGCTTATCAGAGTTCAATGTCGGTACGGGGTTCAAAACCTGATCAAAGTTACCATCAAGGTATTGCTGACCACGGTCTGTAGGTTTAGCACATCCAGCCAAACCCATAATTAAAATAGCTATCGTCGCTTTACGAAACACAGTTAAACCTATGAATAACAGATCAAAAAAGGACCTATAAAGGGATTAGCTACCAGTGTAACCAACTGCATAGCAGAACACTAACCCCAATAAAGAATTTAGATAAATACGAAGTAATAACAACGCCCGTTTATTCTGGCAAAAAGAAATAGGAACAATGTCAGCAAAAGGTTGTTTATGTGAATTAACCTCATCGGCCAAACTTTACAACCGTGACTAATTCAACCGCCACACAAATGCGCACCCGGTGTCATATTAATGTCATGCAAATGTCGTATAATTGTCATGTTTATTCAGCATCTGAAAATCGCTGCAATATACTCAATTAGCATACAAGGAGTTATTAATGACAATACCACTGAAGGTAGGAAAAGAGACATTGTTAAACATTAATTCCATTGAGTACCAATGGATAAGAAGCCTTGCCAGCGAAGGGAATTCTGTCAGTCAAATCAATACCGTTATTCAACGCTGTTTAGGTGGTAGCTCCGCCACTGCCGATATGTTGCGTCAAGTAGCCTTGAAGCAACAGCCAATCAATCAACTACTACGTAGCTTGCGGACCCTTGCCTAGTTTTCACTTTTAGATCGTAAATCCAATTTTTGGCGAGAGAAAGACGAGATGTAGTGAGCCGGTTGTTGACGAACCAACCGGTTAGCATGGAATAAATAAGAGTAATTATCATCACCGGCACGATATTCAAGCCTATTGCCATCCCATTTAAATTGCGTCGTCACTTGGCGCCCCCCAACAAAAACACCTGCTGGACTAAGCTCAAATTTATCAGCAACATATGGTGCTACATCTTGTTCAGTCCAAACGCCGTAAATATCCGGTACGGATGTCGATTCAAACAACGGAATATCAAACTTACCTGCAGCCCACATGCTAAACGCCATCACAATGCTCATGACACCAACAATGATAGCGCTAGGGGGAATAAATGCTTTTTGACGGTATTTTTTAGGCTTAGTCATGATTACAAAATACGATAGATTGCAATGCTGAATATACCGTAAAAAAAAACACTTAAAGAGCGAAAGAATAACTAATCCTTAATAACGGGATCTTCTATCCAAAAATATCGAATTCCATGTTGCCGCTATCATTAAGGTCAAGTCCAAGAATGCTATGAAGAGTGAATATTTATTGACTTATCCAACATAATAATAAATAACATAACTTAAATATCGCCAACACCAAGTCAGCTAGCATCAGTACAAGGACGCAAAAAACAGTGAAGTTTAGAAGTACCGCCTTGGTAAAAGAGTTTCGTCAATCGGCTCCCTATCTTAACGCCCATATTGGCAAAACCATTGTCATCATGCTCGGTGGAGAAGCGATTGCGCATAACAACTTTTCGCATATCGTCAATGATATCGCCCTGCTGAATAGCTTAGGGCTACGAATTGTCGTCGTTTACGGCGCAAGGCCACAAATATCAGCTCTTACCGAGCAAGCTAATTATCAAACGCCTTACCACAAAGGTATACGCGTGACTGATGAACGTGCACTGGAACTCGCAAAGCAAGCTGCAGGTCAGCTACAGCTCGATATTACCGCACGATTTTCCATGGGACTGAACAACACTCCCATGGCTGGTGCCCAAATCAATGTCGTTAGTGGGAACTTCATCATTGCTCAGCCATTAGGTATCGACGATGGTGTGGATTATGTACACAGTGGCCGGATCCGTCGTATTGATATTGATGGCATCCACCGCCAGCTTGATCAGCAAGCGATTGTACTATTAGGCCCTATCGCCAGCTCAGTCACAGGCGAGTGTTTCAACCTTACCTCTGAAGAAGTCGCAACCCAATTAGCTATCAAGCTTAAAGCAGATAAGCTCATCGGCTTTTGCTCCGAACAAGGGGTGCTACGTGACGACAATAGCGTTTGGTCTGAAATGCTTCCCACCGAGGCCGAACATACCCTAAAACAACTCGTTGCTCGTCAAAGTGATGATAGTGGCACAGGACGATTCTTACGTGGTGCAATCACTGCTTGCCGAGCTGGCGTGCCGCGTAGCCATTTGATCAGCTACAAAGAAGATGGGGCATTAATTCAAGAACTCTTTTCCTTTGACGGTATTGGTACTCAAATCGTGATGGAGAGTGCCGAACAAGTACGACGAGCAACCATCGATGACATTGGTGGGATTTTAGAGCTGATACAACCATTAGAGGATGATGGGATCTTGGTTCGCCGCTCTCGCGAGCAGTTAGAACAGGAGATCAAACAATTTACGGTGGTCGACCGTGATGGACTGATCATCGGCTGTGCCGCCCTCTATCCTTTTCCTGAAGAAAAAATGGCCGAGATGGCCTGCGTGGCAGTTCACCCCGATTATCGAGATGGTGATCGTGGCGCATTATTACTGAACCAACTTAGAATCCAGTCAAAAAATATGGGGCTGAGCCACTTATTTGTACTAACCACTCGCAGCCTGCACTGGTTCAGAGAGCAAGGGTTTAGTGAATCTCAAGTCGAGAAACTCCCCGTCACCAAAAAAGCGCTGTATAACTTCCAACGTAAATCGAAGATTTTAATCTTGGACTTGTAACACAACAACGCTCCCAACGGTTACCGCCAAAACAAATCAGCGCCGACATTTTGTCAGCGCTGATTTGTTCTTGATTAGTGCTTGGTTAGCGCTTGGTTAACGCTTGGTTAACGCTTGGCGCTAGCGTCAGCCTAATTTAATAAATCCGCCAAACCACTGGCTCGCTCTGTACGTAAGCGCACTGAACGGTTTAGGGTGTCTTGCGTGGCAAACAAATAGAGCTTTTCTTTGGCTCGGGTAATGCCTGTGTAAGTAAGCTCTCTCGTCAGTAACGGACTAAATTCCGTCGGTAATACCATTAACGTATCAGCAAACTCCGAGCCCTGAGATTTATGGATCGTCATTGCATACACCGTTTCATGCTCAGGTAAACGGCTTGGCAGTACACCACGGATCGAACCATCTGGCATTTCAAAGAATACCCGCGTTCGATACT
Source organism: Photobacterium minamisatsumaniensis (assembly GCF_050336695.1). NCBI lineage: Bacteria > Pseudomonadati > Pseudomonadota > Gammaproteobacteria > Vibrionales > Vibrionaceae > Photobacterium > Photobacterium minamisatsumaniensis. The sequence goes on from NZ_JAKJSI010000057.1 coordinate 21,916, forward strand.
CCCCCGTCTGTGTATCGGGTTCAGGATCTTTCATCGCGATACCAATATCACCGTTATAAAGCCCCAAACCATGATCATTTTGACTGATCATAATTGGCCTACCGACATACCATGTTTCATCATCAGGTGCGATTTTACCCAGCCTCGCCAAACCACGTTCAATACGTTGGTTCAAACCAACCACCCCAAAATCCCCTTCTCTTAACGCGCACAGTAACCGTATTTGAGAGAATGCTTTTAACACATCAGCTGGTGGGCTTTTCGCTTCTATCGCATCTAGGTAGTCACGGTAAAATGTCACCGCCATATTCAACATACTCTGGTAGCTTTCGCTATTGAGCGGGTAATGATGAATATCTTTAAATCCTTGCTGCAATACTTTATCAACTAGGCGTGGTTGACCTGCATTGATGGCTTTTGCCAACTGGCCAATACCTGATTGAGCATGGAAACGGTAACTTTTACGCAGCATGCACAGGCTATCAGCAACCACCCCTAAGTTTTCCTGTAAAGCCGCAAACTGAAAACCAGTCAGTTGCCCTAGTAACTGGCTTTGCTGCTGGCTATAACCTTGCTCAGAAAAACTGCAAATATCACCCAGTACCGCCCCCGCTTCCACGGAAGCAAGCTGATCGCGATCACCCAACAGGATTAACTTCGCATGTGGCGGCATCGCATCAAGCAAACGCGCCATCATCGGCAAGTCAACCATCGAGGCTTCATCCACAACGAGTACATCAAGGTGTAATGGATTTTCCCGATTGTGGCGAAAGGCGACACGATTGGGGATCGACCCCAACAAGCGGTGCAAGGTGCTTGATTGGGTTGGAATGTTATCTTTAACCACTTTTTCAACGGCCAAAGAATCAACTGCCGCACCAATCGACTCGGTTAAACGGGCTGCCGCCTTACCTGTCGGCGCAACAAGCTTAATATCAGGTAAACAGGGCTGACCTTGTTCATCAAGCTCACCACTTTGAATGGCTTGGGTCACCAACGCCGCCAATAACTTTGCCACAGTGGTTGTTTTACCGGTTCCTGGTCCACCAGAGATCACGGCAAACTGGCGGGTAAGCGCCACAGCGGCTGCCACTTTTTGCCAATTCAGACAAACCGAATTTGGGATCAACGACGCTAATATATCCAGATCGCTAATGTGCTCAGCAGCAACCAGAACCTGATCGATGGCAGGCCAATCTAACAAATCAGGCGCAACAATATCCAACTTATCGCAGACTTCAATTTGACGAGCTTGAACGGTATTTTCTAGCGGTTCTTTCTTGAGTTTCTGTAACGACTGAAACAAGAAGGTATAGCTACGAGCAAACAGTTCATCCAGCTTTGCAGCCATTACATCGGTGCCTATCGCGGTCGTTTGATGAGTATGGGATGAACGTTTTAGGTGGCCAGCAACCATCTGCTCAAACTGCCAATAACGGCTTAAATAAACACGCTGATTATCCACAACCAACGGCGTTGGGCGGCTACCATCAGACACCGCAACTGAGCGTTGTAATATTGCCTGCCAATGGGTGACATCCGGAATATCTTGCTGTAACTGGCCACTAAGCTCTGGTGATAGGCCAAATAAACGACAGGTATCTATGTGCTGTAATGACACACACACATGCCCCTGCCCGAGCTCATGGCTAGCTAATGCTGCAACAAGAGTAATTAAGCTGTCTTGCTCATTGTTTTCGCCACTGTTTGATGTCATTGCGACAAATTTAGCAAATTGGTAGTCCAGTGGACGTAAGCGCCCCTGACGAGTCAATTGTTCTAGGCGGTTAAGCATCGAGGTATTCTCCGTCAATCAGGCTTTCGAGATCTGTCAGTAATTCAACACTCGGGCGAGCATGAAAGATACCGCTACTATTTTCCGCTTTCACGCCACGTAAGAACAAATAGTACACCCCACCGAAATGAGCATCGTAATCATAATCTGGCTTTCGGCTTTTCAAGAAACGATGTAAGGCAAGGGCATACAGTTGATACTGCAGATCATAACGATGATCGGCCATGGCTTCAGACAGCTTCCCATCGCGGTATACATCCGGATCATCACCCAACCAGTTTGATTTCCAATCCAGTACGTAATAACGCCCTTGATGCTCAAACACCAAGTCAATAAAGCCTTTGAGCATACCGCTAACGGTGGCAAAACCCAGCTCACCAGCACGGGCTGACAATGAATCATGACGTGCTATTACTTTATTCAGCAATGGTGCTGACAGTAAGTTAATCGGCAGCATGAACTCCATCTCAGTTAGGCGCTGTGACGGGGGTAAGTTTCCTAGCAATAAATCTTTACCATCTAACGGACAAGCCAGTACATCTTTGATCATCTGCTGCAATACTGGCAGCCATTCCTCGTCATAATTCTCAAGACGAAGCAGTTCTAAAATGGTCTCTGTTGTTTGCTCGCTATCAACGGGGGCTGTGAATTCAATTTCTTCAAAGAGGGTATGCAAAAACGTACCCGGCCTCGCCCCTTTCGGGAATGTATAAATTGAGCGTTCAGGTTCGATTTCCTCGCCCTCTTCAGTATCTTGTGAAGAGTCGGTATCAAAGCCGGGTAATTCAAACGAGGCATCATGATGGCTGTGGCCTTGTTTGACCAACCCAGAATAACTGGTGATCCACCAGCTACGATCAAGCTGAGTATTAAAGGTGGCAGCGACCAATTCAGGCTGCTCCTCTTCAACGGGTAGCCAAATCGAATCAGGCAGCATCGGCGGCGACATTACCGCAATGGCAGATGACGTCTTAGCTAAACTCGCTAAAGCATTATCAAGATCGATTAAACCGCCCTCTTGCCCATCTTGAACCAACCACCCAATCGCAGACTGATGCAAACCCGTCGGCTCTTTGCGGCTTAACCCTTTACGCACAGGCGACATGCCAAGGTAGCAACCATAAACAGCACGTGTTAGAGCAACATAGATCAAACGTAAATCTTCGGCGAGGCGTTCTTTTTCTGCCAGCTCCATGCTTTCTTCAGCCGCCGCAATATCAAGTACTGCTTGCTGAGTTTGTTCATCATGGAACAGCGCAGTCCCCGCTTCACGGTAGCTACAGACAAAGGGCAAAAATACCAGGTCATACTCCAAGCCTTTTGACTTGTGAATAGTAACAATCTGTACCAAATTACGGTCTGATTCTAAACGCAGTTGCTGCTCATCGACATTGCCATTCGGCTCTTCGATGTGTTCAGCTAACCAGCGGATCAAGCCGTGATCGCTGTCTAGCGTTTGGCTTGCTTGCTGTAGCAATTCGCCAACATGCAAAATATCAGTTAGACGCCGTTCCCCTCCGTTTTGACTCAATAACGTTTCCGGGATCTCACGGCTAGAAAGCATATGGCGTAACATTGGCAGTACCCCACGGGTTTGCCACAGCTTACGGTAACCTCGAAATTCAGTGACATGACGTTCCCACTCAACCTCTTCGATATTGAGTTTATCCAACACCTCTGCCGTTAGGGCAAACAAGCCAGAAGCCAATGCGGCACGCATGCTACGATCATCCTCAGGTGTTAACACTGCGATCAAAAATCGTTGAATATCAACCGCTTCAACACTGGCAAAAACACTGTCTCGGTTAGACAGGTAAACACTGGCAATGCCTTGTTCTGCCAGTGCTTGGCGGATCAAAGTCCCTTCACTACCGGTACGCACCAACACCGATATATCACAAGCATTGATCGGCTTACTTTTTTCACCATCAACCAGCAACGCTTCACCTTGCTGAGAAAGGGTCAGGATCTTTTGGATTTCTGCCGCTGTCGCCAGCGCCATGGTTTTCTGATAATCACCTTTTTTAACTGGCTCATCCGCTTCTTGCCGCCACAAACTCAGCGCGGGCTGCTTCACTCCAGACAGCAGCCAGCTACGGCTCGCCGCCTTCGGGCTATGGGCGACCGGTAAGAACGTAATATCTTGATCATAAATAAATGGTCGTTGAGGCTGTTCAAAAATACAGTTAACCGCTTCGATCATTTCAGCGGTCGAGCGCCAGTTCGTACCCAATGTATAATGCGCAGAAACCTGTCGGCGCGCCTGAATATAAGTAAAGATATCGGCGCCACGGAAAGCATAAATAGCCTGTTTCGGGTCCCCAATCATAAACAAACCGCACGGGCCTGCCTCTTCACCGTCAGAGGTTTTATGATCTTCGCCATACACGGTATTAAAAATACTGTATTGCAGCGGATCGGTATCTTGGAATTCATCGATCATCGCGACGGGGAATAAATTACGGATCCGCGCTGCAAGTGTCGCGCTTTCATCATTGCCTAGCGCAGCGGCTAGCTGGGTCAACAGATCATCAAACGATAGCCAACCTTTGCGTCGCTTTGCTTCCGCAAGCAATACACGGCACTCTTTAATGGCATGAGCCAACAAAGGATCACGCACATTGGGTTTGTTTTCGAGTAACTCATTAATGGCAACAAAAGCAGGGTGCTCTGGCGCCTGCCCTTTGGTCGTTTTATCAAACAGCACTTGCTGGCTAAACTTTTCAAGTGACTTAGGTAGCTTGTAACCAGTGTTATCACGATTTGCCCATTCACCCACTTCACTCAATGCTTTAGGCAAGCTGGTTTTGGTATAGCTGCGCTTATTCACTCCAGAGCTGGCGATCAGATCTTGGAAATCGGCTGCACCTTCACGCCACAAGGTTTTTACCTGATCAATACGGGCGAGGTTATTATCATGAAACTGCTCGATATCACCTTCCAGCTCAGGGGCACGAATTTCAACTTCAGCGCCTGATAAAAAGACATTTACCTCACGCAGCAATGCCGCTGGTGACGCCCAAATATTACGCACTTCCCCCGCTAAACTGCGTGCTAATGGGTAGAAGTTACGGCGCCAGTAATCGGCAACCACCTGCGCCCTCAACTGGCTTTCTTCAGTCACAAACTCATTATTGAACAAGCTACCGGACTCAAAGGCATTCTGGGTCAACATGCGCTGACAGAAGCCATGAATGGTAAAGATCGCCGCCTCATCCATTTGGCGCTCTGCCTGTAGCAAAATAGCCGCCGCCGACTTATGATCGTCAATATCATCAAGCAAGGGCTTAATGACCGGATCATCACTATGCCCTCGACTAAAGGCGATACGGGCATCATGAATACGGCGACGAATACGATCCCTCAGCTCCGCCGTTGCCGCCTCGGTAAATGTCACTACCAAGATCTGATCAACGGTGAGTTCACGAGGAAAGCGACTTTGCTTATCACCATGGCCAAGTAGCAAACGTAAATACAAACTCGCAATGGTGAAGGTCTTACCGGTGCCGGCAGAAGCTTCAATCAACCGATTACCATGAAGCGGAAAAGTCATCGGAGCCAATGCTTCCGGTGTTGTCAAAATAGGTTGCTGAGTCATTGGATACACAGATTCCTGTTGTTGTGGCAAGGTCGAGACAGAGGCTAAACCTTACCAACTCAAGATTATTTTTTGTGACCAGACACAAATTCAAATGAATCGGTCGATTAAAATCACTAAGTGTTATATCAGTATGAGAGATCTTTCACGTTTTCCGCCGCCACTGTCCGTTAGTATCCAAGGCACGAAATCTGGTCACCTCTGGACCTGTGGTCGTACAGCGAACACCCTACAATAATTATGATTTGCTGGCGGCCACGCTACACCCTCTTACTCTCGATCTTGCCGCAAATGCAATATTGCTGGTTTCAGCAAAGACTCTCCCCAATGTTGCAAGTCAGCAGCTAGCTCATCATGCCATTCCGGCCATACGCGATTGATATATGCATTCTTCCCCTCGCCTTCAAACATGTAACCACCGTTAAATGCTTCTGCCATTTTCCCTTTTGCTTTATCAAGTGTATCTACGTCATCACACCAATTACCTTGCTTATCAAGACAAGACTGCATCCCCGATAGTACTGTACGAGGGAAATACGGTAACGGTAAGGTCAAACCGAGGTAATAAGCCTCGACCAAGATGATCAATTGCGTTAATGCGTACTCAGCAGATACCGGTTCAAAGAAAAAGACCCCATCGACCCCCACCAAGTAGGTGTTTGCCGATTTGGCCGACAACGCGAGACATAAATGATCTAACCAGCCTTGTAAGATATCTTGTGCGCGTACTTTACCTGGGCGATAACGCACCAGCCCTTGTTGAGTGACATGTTTCAGCCAACCTTGTAACCGTAGTTCGCGCTCGCCCAATGCAAGGACAATATCCACTTCAACATCTGGGAGCGGGGCAACCATTAAATCGGTGATCGTTTGAGCCAGAGCCTCAATTTGCGTGCGCTCATCCATCAATTCAAGCTCACCAAACTGCGCCAGTGGCAACCCACCAGCCGCTTGCTGATATTGGGAAAATTGGCTAAATGCCGCATCGAGATCAGTGATACCTTGCGCGTGGCTATCAAGGAAGGTCGTAAGCAGCTCTTGGCGTAATTGAAAGCGACTTAACCCATCAAGCGCGAAAGGCTCATCATCTTCAACTGCACCTTGGCTCGCATCGAAATACACCTTCAGGCGACGGTTAAAAAAGTATTGCACTGGCAAGCGCCAGAAACGGGCAAGCTCTGCAAGTTCCAACACGTCTCCAGCGGTACTATCAACAGCTTCAGGTGCAAGTGGCGTCGCTTGAAATTCGTTAATCACCATCGATTTTCGATTGGCTGCCGGCAGCCACTCTGCGGCATAGCTCGGGCGATCGCCTAAAAATGCGTCAGGGCTAAAAGGAACGAGGGCATGAAAATGGGTGATCGCTTTCGCTAAATTAGCCGCTGAGACATCAACAGGCTTCGCTTCGTCCCCTTCAAGGCAATAACCTTGTTGGCAATACTCCAAAAGCTCACTGACCAATACCGATGGCATTTTCTCGCTATTATCTTGGATTGAGCGTCCGACATAGCTGATATACAAAATATCTTGTGCAGACTGCAATGCTTCCAGAAATAGATACCGGTCATCATCACGACGAGAACGATCACCGTATTTGGCCTTGCCCGCCATTAAATCAAACCCTTCCGCTGGGATCGAGCGAGGGTAAACCCCATCATTCATCCCGAGCAAACACACCCCTTTAAATGGAATAGATCGCATTGGCATTAAGGTACAAAAGTTAACTTGGCCAGCAAGGAAGCGCTGGCTAACACGTTCACCAGATAGTTTGTCATTTAGGTAATCACGCATCACTGCAGGTGTAATAGCTGAGTTATAACCCGCATCGGCAAGCTGTTGTTCAAGCTGATGTACCTTATCGCGGATCATGCGCAATACCATTTCACCGTCAATATCGACCGCAAAACAATCATCTAATAGCTGATTTAAACAAGAGATCCACACCGCAATCGGCTGCTCTGTTGCCAGTTGCTGGCGATAGCGCATTAAGGTTTCAATGAATAAACCCAATTGGCCAGCTAACTCCGCATCCAGCCCTTGCACCTCATCATAGGCTAAGACCCCTTGGAATAAACCGGAGGACTGGGGCATGGCATAACCTAACAACATACGCTGTAAACCAAACAACCACGTATTCTGTTGCTGCTTTGGTAATTGAAATTCACCAGCAGTATCGTCATCGAGTCCCCAACGGATCCCTACTTCTTCGATCCATTGTTTAACGCGCTCAAAACGTTGGCTATCAAAACCAAATTTTGCCATGACGGCTGGCACTTCAAGCAACTCTAGCAACTCAGAAGCTTGGCAACGGCTTTCTGGTAAGCTAAGTAACCGCAAGAAGGCGAGTAGAACCGGGTTCTCTTGATCGGCACTCCGATCTGAAATAGAGAACGGGATATATCGGTTACCGGATGCATTACCAAATACCGCCTGTATATAGGGGCTATAGCTGTTGATATCAGCGACCATCACGACGATATCACGCGGTGATAGTTCAGGGTTTTCAGCCAGCATCGTCAGCATATTATCGTGCAGTACTTCGACCTCACGCATTGGCGAGTGGCAGGCGTGAATGGTTAGCGAATGATCCCCAGCCCGTAGCGGTAACTTATGGAAGCTATCGTCAGTGATTTCATCATTGACCCTATCTTCTAGGTTCAATATGTCAGCCTGCAAAGCATGCAGTAATGAATCGGATTCAATATCAACAAACGCTTCAACATCCTGCGTTTCCATCTCGGATAACAAGTAAAGGTTATCCCTTCCCAGCTTGCCCAATGAAGCCAATAACGTATTACCCACCGCCCCCTCATGGGTGTCATCAATGACATTATCTTCAAGTTCACCTTTGAGAGGAGATATTACTTCACCACGTTCACTATGATCAGCACACCACTGCAACTGCTGACGTTGTTTTGCGGCGAGACGTGCCAAATATTTACGGTCACGTACCTCTCCCCAATAATGGCGGCAAGGGTTAGTAAACATCAGGTGCACATCAATGTGCTTGCCGAGAGCTGCTAGTGCATCGAGATAGCGCGGTGGTAGGGCTGAAATACCAAAAACAAACAATCGCTTAGGTAAACCTTTCGGTAAAGGGGAACCGCTGTGTAGGTAACCTTCGAGCGTCTCGATGAAGTTATCGTAAAGGTTGGCGCGGTGATACGGCGATTGACCAAGGCTAAGCGTATGATCATACAATGCTTGCCAGAGCAAAGGCTGCCAAGGGTGATCGGTAACCAACTCAGGATCGATTTGATCAGCTTCCCACGTCTGTATCCACTCCGGGCGATATACCAAATACTGATCGAAGATATCGGCGATTTTCTCAGACAATTGATAGCTTTTAACTTGATGTTCATCTTCACGTAAGTAATTCGCCAACGGTTCGAATTCGGGCTTGTCGAGCATCGATGGCAATACTTGTAATAGCTTCCATGTCATGGCCTCTTTGTTGAATGCACTGCGCTCAGGCACATCACTCAACACTTTGGTAAACATATTCCAGATAAACGTCGCCGGTAGTGGAAACTCAAGGTTCGCAGCAATGCCCTGTGCTTTGGCAAGTTCCAGTTTCAACCACTGTGACATCCCTGGACTTTGAACCAGAATTTGCTCTTGCTCAAATGGATTCTCGAGAGGATCGAGGCGTATGAGCTCGACAAGCAAAGATTTCAATAAGTCGAGCTGGTTGGAGTGATAGACAGTAAACACGCTGGTATCTCACGTAAAGAGAAGGTTACCCTGATTGTCTACGATCAATTGGTTAGCTGCAAACCAAATAGTTAAAATGCAAAAAAGCCCGGATTAACCGGGCAAAACACACGCATTGTACTTGCTGTCCTTAGCAACTCTCATAAACTGTCCCACCAGCTTCGGTACACATTAAGTGGCAGATAAATACTGTGCTTAAACACGGTGTGTAACAGGACGAAATAATTGTGACATTGGGCGATAAAAAGCTAAGTAGCGCAAGGCCACGTAAGCCACTACGACCGTTGCAATATATAGCTCAATATGGGCAAGTGTTGATACTTGAGCAACGTATTCCCCTGCAACCCCTATCGATGCCATCCAGGCTGCAGATTTAAATAAGGCCGTAGCACTAATAACTATCGGAAAAGTAAATGCCGCATAACCTGGGCTGAATTGAAGTCGTAACAGGCGGAAGAACGCAACATAGATGACAAATGTCATGAGCACCGCGATACCTGCCAATAAGCCGATGATCACTGGAGATGGTGCTTGTGATACCGTAAGGTAACCTGCCAAAGAAAGACTTGCTGGCGCAGCCATAATCGCAATGGTTGGTTTAGCGGCATCTGGAATTTCGTGGCTAAAGATCAAACGGTAAATCATAATCGGTAGCATAACTGCATAGATTCCCATACCGAATATTAATAAACCTTCAGCCAACGGGCGTAACGCTCCACCAGGAAAAGCGACATCAGCCACGATGATCCCAATAGGTGGCACAAACCAGCTTGGCACCATATGGTGCAATTCAAATTCAACCGCACGATGGTAAACAAACAAAGCTAAAAACAGTAGGTGGAGCATAACCGCAAACAGCCACAATGCCTGACCGGCAACAGGAAAAAACTGGCCTAACGCTTTTGATACAACCATGGTTGCCATAGCGAAAGTTGGCACTACACTACCGACAACAGGGTGCGTTATATCGCTCCAAAGTGACTTAGGGTGGCATATGAATTTCACACACAAGATAGCCAGCAGTACGCTTGCGATCGCAGCGCCTCCAAGCTGTCCTGCTCCTTGAAGATCCGCGGCGTTCTCCCAGCACCATCCTAAGCTTGCAATTCCTAAAGCAAGGCCTGCCATTGGTGTTGGTGCACCGAGTACTTTTCTTTTTGTCGCCTGAATCATCTTACGCCCCACATTCAGCTAAAAGCCGATAACTTTGAACACCTGTACAGTGTATATAATTTGAGGTATTTAGAATAATTGAATATATTTAACCAATAGTTCAATGAAGATTAACGATACTAAGAGCAGCATATGAATATCTCCCTTCGGCAACTCAACGTTTTTGTTACCGTAGCCCAAGAACTGACGATTACAGCAGCGGCAGAAAAGTTGTTTTTATCAAAGCCTGCGGTCAGCATGGCGTTATCTGAATTAGAAAAACAACTTGACCACAAGCTGTTTGACCGGAATAACAATCGCCTGTTGATCAATGAACAAGGAAAACGCTTATTACCTCTTGCAGATGAACTCCTAGCCCGCAGCCATACGATTGAACAATTATTTGATCAAGAAGGTCCAATTGCCGGAAAGTTGAAGATAGGTTCGAGCGATACCGTCGGAAATCAAGTTACTCCTTTCCTGCTAAGAGACTTTCGCCAGCATTCTGGCCACTACGACCAATCGCTATTCATTTCAAATACTGCACAGATCTGCCATAAGCTCGGAGAATTTGAACTGGATGTCGGCTTAGTCGAAGGTAAAGTACAGCATACCGATCTTACCGTCGTGCCTTGGCTTGGCGACGAGATGGTCGTTGCTTGCAACCCTACCCACCCGCTAGCAAGCATTAACCAGCTGAGTATTTCAGATCTAGAGCAATCAAACTGGATATTACGAGAATCTGGATCTGGTACCAGGGAGTTTTTTCTCAACCGAATATCCCCACGGTTAGAAGTGTGGCACCAAGCTTTTGAGCTTAATAATACCGAAGCAATTATTAACTGCGTAGCTGCAGGGTTAGGGATCACCTGTTTATCTCGCCGAGCTGCCGAGCATGCTGTTAATGACAAACGCGTGGTGATCCTTAAGCTACCTCTAGATATGCAACGCCAATACTGGCTGCTTTATCATAAGGAAAAGTACCAGAGCCCACTACTAAAGCTATTTCTCGCTTTTTGTCAGCAATGGAACTCACCGTTTACCACCATAAACTCAGCGACTGCGCATGATTAAATTCGATTATCACCACAGCTGAACGCAATGATTTGGCTGATCTGACATAACGATCGGCCAGACTCCTGTCGCCATGCATTAAAGGCAGCTTGTGTTGCGGTTAACGATTTCTGCGTATCTCGTCCACCATCAATAATATTGGTATGACGCAGGTAGCTTTCTACATCGTGGCTAAGAATAAAAGTGTCTTTTCCCATAATCCGTAATGTGTAAGGCCCTGTATTACCCCCAAGCCGCTTACCGTGCTTTTTCATGTATCGCCAAAGCCCTGTAATATCCTCTTCGGGCCAATCTGCCACCATACTCGAAAACGCCCCATGCGAAAGTGCAGCTTCGTGAATCATTTGTGCATTATCTGGGATGGTCATTACTTTAGCCAAATGGCGAATAATGGCCGGATCCGTTGCTTTACGTTCCCACATTTCCGTCGGCATCAGTAACATTTTTTCGATATCAAAACCAAAAAAAACCTCTTCAAAATTCGGCCACTTGTTTCGCACTACCTGCCAGCTAATTCCGGATTGAAACACTTTCTGAGTGAACGCAGCTAACCAACGATCATCACCAAGCAGCTTAAGCTGCTTGGCCGACAATGGCGTCGACAGCATGCTTTCAAGCACATTTATTCCACCCTTTCGCTCTGCGGCACGGGCATATATTTGAGCAAATTTTTCTCTCGCCATCACATTAACACGCTTATCACTGGACATAGCCCTTTATGCTACTGTATAAACAGCCAGTAAATCAATTTCGGGAGAGGGTGACTATGGCTGTTATCGTCAAATATGTAGTTGAGCGCAACGGAGAAGAAAAGATGACTTTCACCTCTAAGTCTGAAGCCGACGCATACGACAAAATGCTAGATATGGCTGATGAGATGTTTACTTTGCTAAGCGAAAGTGAACTTTTCGAGGATGAAGCCAAACAAGAAGAGCTATCATTATTCTTAGCTCAAAAGCGTGAAGATGTACTTGTTGCACTGGGTGCGAAGAAAAAAGCAGCCCCAAAAAAGAAAGTTGCAAAACCTGAAGCTGTTGCAGATATTGCTTCAGATGAAGCTGCATAAGCGACTGCTCAAGTAACACGCCAATGAATAAACCTCCAATCTGGGGGTTTTTTTATGCATTTTAATCATCTAAAAATGCTCAACAATCACCACCCCAATAATATTTTCGTCATTTTTGACTGTTTAATCTTTTAGCCCTTCTATATCCGCTCAACTGTCATTATGATGGATCGATAACCTTGATATAACAATGAGCCTCCCTATCCGGGAATCCCTCGGCTTTGCCGAACGGTGCTCAACTTTTTAATATGGAGAACGATCAATAATGGCCAGCTTTTCACTAGCCCTTGGTACTGCGACTAAAAACCGCGATGGAAAAATCATCGAAGCTTTTTTCCCAACCCCAATCCTTAACCCATCTGATGCGCTAGTTAATGCAGTTGCTGCTGTTGTCGATTACAAAGAAGGCAACCAAGCAATCGAGATCACATCGGCACAATGTGCTGATCTAACTGCGGCATTCAATGGCGTTGGTGAAGAGAAAAGTGCTCAGTTTGCAAGCCGTGCAGCTCAGTCATCACAACCGTTAGTGCTTGTGATTTTAGCGTCTGATGAAGCGCCAGCTTCGGTTTCAGAAGGCTTCTTGAAACTACAACTGATTTCAAATCGCCTGGTACAGCCTCATGGTTTAGTGCTTGATGGCATCTTCGGTTTACTGCACAACATTGCTTGGACTAACCAAGGTGCAATTGATTTACCTGAGCTAGCTGATCGCCAAATCGAAGCTCGCCTAAACGGTGAAACTCTGACTGTCGACTGTGTAGATAAATTCCCGAAAATGGTTGATTACGTTGTACCTGCAGGTGTACGCATCGCTGATACATCACGCGTTCGTTTAGGTGCGCACGTTGGTGAAGGCACGACTGTGATGCATGAAGGTTTCATCAACTTTAATGCTGGTACTACAGGTGTTAGCATGGTTGAAGGCCGTATTTCAGCAGGTGTGATGGTCGGTAACGGTTCTGACATCGGTGGCGGCGCTTCTATCATGGGTACGCTATCAGGTGGTGGTAAGGTTGTTGTTTCTATCGGTGAAAACAGCCTACTCGGTGCTAACTCTGGTCTTGGTTTCCCTATGGGTGATCGCTGTACTATCGAATCAGGCCTATATGTAACAGCGGGTTCGAAAGTCCGTATGCTTGATAAGAGTGGTCAGGAAGTTGAAATGGTTAAAGCTCGCGATCTTGCTGGCGTATCCGATCTTCTATTCCGCCGTAACTCAGTAACTGGCCAAATCGAATGTTTAGCAAATAAATCTGCGGTTGAGCTAAACAGTGAATTGCACAGCAATAACTAAAGCTAAGTTAATGATGTGATAAAGGCTGCCTCGGCAGCCTTTTTAATATTCCCTCTCAATAACCTCGTTCTACCAAACCATAACTCGAACTACTATTACATTCATCTGGGTAGGCTGGGTTTAAAACCGTATTAACATTCTGCTTTCCACTACAATACTCAAAGCGCCCATTCAGGTATCCCGCTCGGTACTTTTCATATTCAGTTTCAGATAACGCACCACGCTTGTACAACTCCTTGGTATCCCACTCACGGTAGCCTTGTTCACCATGGTACTCACCAAGTTGTTCCCACTCTTGTTTCTGCGCTAAATCATTTTCATGAAAACCGACACAGCCAAATAACATAATGATGAAAAACCCAACGAAGCATTGCACTACTAACTTAGCCATGGCAATTTCTCCTAAAAGAACTGCATTAAGTATGGCTGATCAGTTCAGTGCTGCCACCGCACGTCGACCACTCTCACTTTGCGTACCTAGCATCGCAAGTAACCAGCCGAGTCCGGCACCAATAGCGATTACAGCCCCAAGATGCCATGCTTCACTTAGCCCAGCTTTCAATAAGCCGTTACTCATCATGGAAGCAAATACCATCTGACATGCTCCGGATAATGCAGCGACAGTGCCCGCACGATTACCATAAGGAACCAGCATTAATGATTGTGCACAAGGGAAAGCGATACCGTTCGCCATGGCTAATAGAAAGTGCCCGGAGCTCATCCATAATGGATCAAGAGGAGCAGCTATCAATACCGCCCCTGAAACTAAATGTAATAATGGAGCGAGCTGTAACATTCTCTGCGTACCGAGCTTAGGTCTTAAACGCTGGCACACTAAGCCACCACAAAGCAGTCCAAAAGCTGGCACCATAGCCCAAAGTGCATATTGCTCTGAAGATAAACCAATCTGCACCTGCATAATAAATGGCATTAACGAAATAGAAATCACGACCAGAAAAAAGTTTACCCAACCAATACCGGCAAATGATAAAAAGTGCCTTTCATGTATGAGAGAAAAGTATGAACTGACTAGGTTACCGACCGAGTGTGGTGTCGCAGGTTTTAATAATGTTTCTTTAAAAGAGAAAAGTAGTACTAGCCATACCACTGAAATATAAGCTAGCAACAAGATAAAGACGGAAAACCAGCCAGAATAATGATTAATCAGGCCGCCAATCACAGGGGCTATGATAGGTGTAAAGGCCGCAACAATTGCTAGCCACGTCATGGCTTTTACTAAATCTTGCCGCTGATAGCTATCTCGAATCGTAGCCCTTGCTAATACCGCGACACTACCAGCTCCCATCCCCTGAATGACTCTGCCCGCGAGTAGCCAAGAAAATGAATCTGCATTTGTTACAGCAACAATTAAACCAAGTAATGCAATCAATAAGCCCGATAACAATATAGGGCGACGGCCAAAAATATCAGAAAGAGGCCCATAGATGAGCTGAGAAAGGCCAAAGCTAAAGAGGTAGCCTGAAACCAATAACTGCACTTGCTCAGTGCTTAACTGAAGATCTGCGGCGATCCACGGCAGAGAAGGGAATACTAGACCAAGGCTAAATTGCCCAATACTGACAATTAGACAAGCGAGTAACAGTGGCTTCCAGGTAAACGAGCGCATTCTTTCTCCCATATTGTGTAATCTATCTATTATGCACAATATGGGGAAAACAATAAGCAGCGTGAAACTAATGCATTCTTTCCTGCTTGGAATGAATGATTTTTTACTTATTAATTAAGTAAGTAAATGGGTTAGTAAATGAAAACTTACTTCCTTGCGTCGTCACCTTACCCTGCTTCATTGCCACAATCACTTCTTTCTGGACTCTAATCAACGAAAAGAAACGGATAACCATAAAGACAATAAATACTGGCATGAGAATCTGACTAATAGGCGCTGATTGTAAAAGGAAGTCATTCCCTAACCACAAAGTAAGCATTAGCATCATGGCGTATAATGAGTGAGGTTTAAGCACAATCTTAATCTCACTATCAGACTCGGTACGCTCAAAGAAAAACTTCATTTGTTACTCCCTAAAATTAGTAATCGTTACCCTCTCATAACTCATCATCTAATGACAAGCACCAAGCAAAGTGTTGCTTCAAAGAGTTGTAAATAGGTGTGTCAGGTAACCGAAAAGCAAACATAACTCCTATAAACAAAAAAATCCGAGTATATTTAATACACTCGGATTTCGGTCATTAATGTAAGGCTATCAAAAAATCATTTTCAACTTGAAGATCGGAATTACAACCTCAACTGACACTTTTATCTAGCGAGATACTGGCTGGTTAAGGTATATCTCGCTCCCTGTTGAATAAGCCAAAACCAAATCTAGATCTCCGTCACCATCAAGATCACCAAATAGCGGTGTGTGATGGGATTTTCCGAAGTTACCATTCTCTGACGGGGTGAAATTTCCATTGCCATCATTGAAATACAGCTGAGCATCTTCAACATATGAGCCAGTAACAACCAGATCAAGTTGCCCATTGCTATTGACGTCAGCAAATGAAGCGGCTTGACCATTTACCCCAACAAAAACGTCTGACTTATCAAATACGCCATTGCCATCATTGATGTATAAAGTATTTTGCTCGGTGCCGCTGTAATCCATATTAGTAATTAACAAATCTGGTTTACCACTGCTATTAACATCGCCAACAGCTACATTAAAACGTTTCTCTTTTTGACTAATACCAAGACGTTGACCTGAGTCGCTAAAGCGCCCTTCCCCTTCATTGAGGTAAATCATCGTGCTGTTATCACCGCCACCATAAATGATATCGAGTCGATTATTACCATTAACATCAGCAAGAACGACATTGGCGGCATGTATGGCACTACTATGCCCACTCAAGTATTCGTGACTATCAATGAAGCTGCCTTGTTCATCATTAAAATAAACTAGAGGTGCTTTCCACTTTTGGCCAACGACAATATCCAGATAACCATTAGCATTGAGGTCACCAATAGCAATAGACTGGCTATCTCCTTTACCGAGCAGTAACCCAGAATCGTTCAGCTTGCCTTTCCCATCATTGAAGAAAATTTGATCACCATCTGTTGTTGAACGCACAATATCTTGATGACCATTACCATTTAAATCTGCAGCAACAATGTCTGTCGTACGACGTTGATCAGCAAAGCTATACTCAGATTTAGTAAAGTTAGCCTTACCATCATTTTCAAAAATAAGTACGCTGTTATTACGACGTGAAGCCACTAGATCCAGATGGCCATTTCCGTTTAAATCAGCCAATACAGCGGCATCTGAATACTTATCTTCGCTAATTTGATAACGGATACTTTGGTGTTTTACAAAATGACCATCACCAATATCAGCATGTTTTTCCATATACATAAGAAGATTTTCAACCGCCAACGGTTCAATCTCCAGCGACTCTGAAGCGCCATAGATACTGTCACGCACTTCAATATCATGCTCACCCGCAATCAGGTGGGCTTTAAGTGAACCCGTATTATATTCAACGCCAGTCAGACCAACTAACTTATCATTGATATAAACTTTAGCACCTATCGCAGGCTGCCAGTCTTTATCAAGAACACTCAGCATTAATGTCCCTAGGATACGACCCGAAATAATACTCTCGCGTTTAAGCTCTAGCTTACAACCCAGCGTCTGGTTAATTTCAACGTTAATTGCGGTGTTACAACTAGCAAAAGGGACTGAGTTAAATTGCTCTGATGCTTCATTTTGTTCATGAAAAGCTAAATAAGCAGTAATCTGGCCCTGACCACCCGTAAGAAATAACTCGCTAGCTTTATAAACACCATTCACATCTTCAACCTCGAGCACCTTTTCTTGAGCAGGGACATTATCACCACCTAGACGGACAATCAGTGTAAGGTCTTGTGCCGAGCCCACCTCTTCAACAACTTCATTTGGAATAACAAAGCTAAATAAGCCTTCGTCTTTAAGTTCATCTAGAATAAAGTCGACATCTGCCTGAAGAGGAATAACATCCATCTTGGCGTTTTCACCTTCGACGAAATTAACTCGGTTATCCTCATCTTCACTCTTACCTACCATCAAATTGCCATCATAAAGACGCATTGCCAGTAGGTACTCCCCTGGCTCAACATTCATAATAATCTCGGCGATACCGGTTTCTTTATTGATGGTATAGACAGTTTCTGCATCATTATTGATCGACAGGCCAAACTGCGGATTAGTCAATGCCGCCAAATCTTCTGCAGGCCAAGAAAACGTCAGCTTAGAGACATATTGCACCTTGTCGAAATCACTGATTGTATCGCCAAGATTTGGCTGTAAGATAAAATCAATCTCAGGCTCCTCACCATCCACGATTTTCTCACCAAGTGCTTGAGCTACATACTGCCGCTGCTGAGCGTCCCTAGAACTAAGCAGCAATACAAAATCATAAGTACCTGACTTTAGTGTTAGTGAACGGTGTGAAATTGTCTCAACATTTCCATCGCTATCCACTTTCTGAGTTACAGGCCAATCAAAGAGCTCCTTCTCTTGAGTAAGGACATGAGTGACTTCTAACTCACCGTCATAACGCTTATCCTGTGTGATTTGTGTTGTCTTAGCCGCTTTTGATGTATATGCCGAAGCTGGATGAGCTTGATCATTGCCTATTGACTGTAAGTAAGTCGCAGCAAACTGAGTATTTACATCAAATTCGGGGGTTTGATTATCCTTGCTGCCCCCATTACAACCCACTAGCAAAATAGTTAGTAAGGCACAGGTGAAAAGCCGCTTTTTTCTAATTATGTCCATTCTTGTTCCATATATGAGTATTAACGAATTGCACACCATGGCATACATCGCGCCAAGAAATTAGCACAAAATTATTTAATACAACAACTTACAATCATTTCAAAACATTAAAAACAGCTCAATAGACTTAAACTTAAACTAATATGCCATATGGGAATGTTAAAAATCGCCTTTGAGGTATGCCTTCTCTCCAGATGTAAAAAAGCCCAAGTCGAAAGACTTGGGCTTAGTATAAGTAGCTGAGCGGCCGGGCTTGCACTCAAGCGGGACTCGTTCGACCTAAGGGCGAACAATCACATGACTCAGGCATAAAAAAACCGAGTCGTTAGACGGGAACACCTAGTCTTGGGCTATTTGACCGTAGGCCAAACATTGTTTACTGATACAAAAAAGCCTCAGCATTTCTGCTGAGGCTTTCGAAGAAGTGGCGGAGCGGACGGGACTCGAACCCGCGACCCCCGGCGTGACAGGCCGGTATTCTAACCAACTGAACTACCGCTCCACACGGTGATAAATACTCGCGTATCTATCCGATATCCATCGTTCAATATGAATATCTAAATTGGGAGCCTGGCGATGTCCTACTCTCACATGGGGAAACCCCACACTACCATCG